>JAZQWT010000021.1:0-40926 GCA_045632485.1 Acutalibacteraceae bacterium | reverse complement strand
GTCATACTGTGAGCACCTACGAAAACATCTTCACCGATTACATCAAGAAGTGCCTGAACGGTGTAGTCGTAAAGTTTACAATATGCTACAGCACTATCTTCAGGCAAACCGCTTTTTGCCATAAACCAATCGCGATTTTCATACTCGGTCATAACACCGAAACGCCATGACTTGACTTCTTCAAGTCCGAATTCTTCAACAAGTGCTTCAGCAATTGCTTTTATATAACCGTAGTAAGCGTTAAAATCATCAGGAGGATAAACGTTCATTCCGAAGCCGCCCATCTCATAACCCGATGTGAATTTCAACGGCACTCCGCCAAGTTTAAGATGAGGCTTTGCACCAAGTTCTAAAATTCCACGGCAATTCTCTATAAGAGGTTCAAATTTATAGTCCGTGAGCGTTGAAGTGTCATAGGGGTCAATGAACAAATCTCTGTCGGGTGTACCGCCTGTGCACTGCATAAGCTGAACATATTTCACAAACTCAAAAACGTCATCTTTTTCGTTTCTCTGAACATTATGGAAAGTATTACCCATATGCCACAGGTTGATATTGTCAACCACATTCGGGATTACATCTCCCGAATGTGAAATATCAACATTTATTTCAGCTGTACTCGTAGATTTAAAAAGTCCGGGAAATGACGAAAAGAAGAAACTTATAAAAGTAATAATCGTCAGAAAAAACGAACTTATTTTCATGCTTTATCACCGAAATAGTAAACTCTGAGTTCGTAAGGTCTTGTCTTGAATGTGTTGTGCTTACGCATATTTTTGCCGTAGTTAGCAAGCATAAGCTTACCTTCTTCAAGGTTATAACCCTGAGGTGCTGTGAATTCAACCGGTTTATCTGAGAAAGAGCAGATAACAAGAAGTTTTTCATTACCGAGAACACGTTCATAGCAGTAAATCTTGCTGCTTTCTGCATAGTATTCTTTATAAATACCGTCACGAACCACATTGAATTTCTTTCTGAATTTGATAAGTTTACGGTAGAAGTTAAGAAGTGAATCAGGGTCTTCTTCCTGGTCTGCAGCGTTAATCTTCCAGTAGTTTTCGTTGATATAGAACCAGGGACTATCTGCAGTTGTAAATCCTGCATTCTTTTCGCTTGACCACTGAACGGGAGTTCTGCCGTTGTCACGGCTGCGGCTCTTCAGGATATTCATAATCTTATCATCAGGAAGATGGAAAACGCTCTTATAAAGTCTGTGAGCATTATAAGTAGATACGTCTTCATACATTTCAAGTTCAGGAAGACGAATGTCTGTCATACCGAATTCCTGACCCTGATAAATAAAGGGTGTACCTTTCTGGAGCATATACATAGCTGCAAGCATCTTACCGCTTTCTGCGTGGTATGCTTCACTTCCGTAACGGCTGATAATACGGGGATGGTCATGGTTTTCAAGATAAAGAGCATTCCAACCCTTGCCTTCAAGAGCATACTGCCATCTTGAGAAAGCCTTTTTCATTCTCTTAAGGTTGAAGGGAACAGGAATGGGGTCTGTCATAAAGCAGTCTGCTTCCATATGCTGGAAGTGGAACATCATATCAAGCTGCTGTTCGGGGCCTTCTTCAATAAAGGGAAGTGCAGCCTTAGGAGTCATCATAGGTGCTTCACCAACTACGAAGCAGTCGTAATTGTCAAGAACATCACGTTTGTACTCAAGAAGATATTCGTGGATATGAGGACCGTGAGTGTAATGTTCAAGTCCGCAAGCAACAGGAATCGGAATACCGTTGGGAAGACCTTCAGCCTTTGAAATCCATGTGATAACGTCTTCACGGAAGCCGTCAACGCCCATATCGAGCCAGAAGCGCATAATATCTTTAACTTCTTCTCTTACCTTGGGATTGTCATGATTAAGGTCGGGCTGACCTTTTGCAAAAATGTGAAGATAATATTCATCAAGGTTTTCGTTATATTCCCAAGCGTCGCCATCAAAAGTTGAGAGCCAGTTGTTGGGAGGTTTCTTGTCTGATTTACCTTTTCTCCAGAAATAATAATCGTGATAGGGATTATCGTGACCCTTCTGACTTTCAAGGAACCATTCGTGCTGACGTGATGTGTGGTTAACAACAAGGTCCATAATAACCTTCATACCGCGTTTATGGCATTCGTCAAGAACTTTCTTGAAAAGGTCAAGATCGCCGTAATCGGGAGAAATGTTTCTGTAGTCTGCGATATCATAACCGTAGTCTTCATTGGGAGAGGGATAAAGGGGTGAGAACCAGATAACATCAACGCCGAGAGACTTGATGTAATCAAGCTTGCTGAGAACACCCCAGAGGTCACCTATACCGTCACCGTTGCCGTCGCAGAAACTTCTGGGCCAGATCTGATAGACTATCGCGTCTTTATACCATTGTTTCTTTTCCATAATAATTCAACCTCCGTTAAATTGAAAATTTATGTATACTTCCGTCCTGAATAAGCATAAATGTTTTAAGAATAAGTGCCTGTGACTTGCCGTCTGTTATTTCACCGTCAAGCACCATTTTCACTGCTTCTTCAAGGGGAATTTTTTTAACATTTAAAAATTCATCTTCATCAAGATGTTGTTCTCCCATTTTTAATCCTGTTGCCGCATAAAGATAAATAATTTCGCTACAATAAGCAGGAGTGGGATTGAAAGTTCCGAGGAAATAATAATTTTCAGCCTCTGCACCGATTTCTTCTTTCAGTTCACGTCTGATTGCCTCAAAAGGCTCTTCACCTTTTTCAAGCTTACCTGCAGGAGTTTCAACAAGCACGCCTGCGTTGGGGTAACGGAACTGACTTACAAGGTAAATTTCGTTTTCATCCGTAAGAGCAGCCACAGTCACACCACCGTGATGCTTTACAACTTCACGTACAGAAGTTGAACCGTTGGGAAGAAGAACCTCGTCTTTGCAAAGGTCAATTATTTTGCCCTCATAAAGTGTTTCGCCCGATAAACGTTTTTCATAAAGTTCCATCTGTTCACCGTCTTTTTTCTTATAATTGGCTATATAAATATATAATAGCAAGGTTAGCAAAAAAAGTAAACAGAAATAACAAAAATTTAATATTTTTTTGGAGGTTTCATATGGAAAGAATAGTTTTGCCCCGCAGATTCGATTATAACGAAAGTATCAGAATAAGAGATAAACTGAAAAAGAAGTATCCGTTCCTCGTCTGTCATTCAATAGGAAAAAGTGTTTGCGGACGTGACATAACTGCATACAGCCTTGGGAATTATAAAAACATAGTGCTTTTCACAGGTGCTTTTCACGCACAGGAGTGGCTGACAGGACTGGTACTCCTGCGCTTCCTTGAAAAAATATGCGAGGCGGTAAGCGCAAAAAAAGAGCTTTCAGGTGTTGATATCTCTGCTTCATTAATGACTAAGGGAATTACAATCATTCCCTGCATTAATCCCGACGGAGTTGAAATCGTGCTTAACGGTGCAGAAAGTGCAGGCAAGCTGTCAGGACTCGTGAAAGATATTTCAAGAAACGATTTAAGCAAATGGAATGCAAACAGCAACGGAGTTGACCTGAATCACAACTTTAACGCAGGGTGGGAAATTCTTCGTGAAATGGAAACACAGGCAGGAATTTTAGGACCGTCTGTACGTCAATACGGTGGCTTTGCACCTCACAGCGAGCCTGAAACGCAGGCTCTTGTCCGTTTCTGTGAAAGAAATCACATCGACCACGCTTTTGCATTACATTCTCAAGGTGAAGAAATATACTGGTCTTATGGTGATAATACACCTGAAAACAGCCTTACTATGGCGAACATTTTCAGTGTCTGCAGCGGGTATGAATTAGTCGAAAACGATTCATTAGCCAGTCACGGCGGATTTAAAGACTGGTTTATTGAATATTTCGGCAGAAGTGCGTTTACAATAGAAATAGGCAAAGGTGAAAACCCCTTGCCTGTAGAACAACTTGATGGAATTTATGAAAAAATTGAAGAAATGCTGGTTGTAGGTGCAATAATATAGGGTGATGAAACTTTAATATATTTTAATTTATGAACATTAAATGAATATTTCTATGTTTTGTGTTTTACAGATTGATTTATTTTACACATTATGGTATAATGTTGACTAACTAATCAGACATCAATCGATCAAGGATGGTAATATAGATGAGAAAAACAGTTATAACTGCCGACAGCCCGATCGATCTCTCTGCCGAGCAAGCAAAAAAATACGGCATTGAAATCATCCCGCTGCACGTAATTCTTGATACTGAGGATTACCTTGATGGTGTGAATATAACTCCCGATGATATATATAACGCATTCAACGAAAAAAACATTCTGCCTTCAACATCAGCTATTTCTGTTGCAGAATATCAGGATTTCTTTAAAAAGTTCGCAGACGAAGGCTGTGCCGTTGTACATTTATCTTTAAGCAGCGCGATTTCTTCAACATATCAGAATGCATGCATTGCAGCAATGGATTTTGATAACATTCATGTTGTTGACACCAGAAGACTCTCTACAGGAATTGCAGTACTTGCTATCAAAGGTTGCGAAATGGCAGAATACGGCACTTCCGCAGCAGAAATTGCAGCAAACCTCACCGCAATGCGTGATAAGGTAAGTACAAGTTTTATTCTCGAAACACTGACTTATATGAACAAAGGCGGAAGATGTTCTTCACTTGTTGCTTTCGGTGCAAATATTCTGGGAATTAAGCCTACAATTGAAAATCAACTTGACGGCTCTCTTTCTGTAGGTAAAAAATACCGCGGAAAAACAGATGTTGTAAGACGCCAGTATATTGATGACAAGCTTTCTGCCCCCAATATTGACTACACAAGAATTTTTGTAGACCATTCGGGAATTGACGAAGATGAACTGAATTCTCTCAAAGCATACATTGAAAACAATTATGATTTCAAAGAGGTTCTCGTTTCACGTGCAGGAAGTACAATAAGCACCCATTGCGGGCCCGGCACTTTCGCTCTTATGTTTATGTACAATTAAGATACGACAATATTTCTGATACAGTCTCTTTTTCAAGGGACTGTATTTTTTCTTTATTGAAACTCCGTGAATAAATCTCAAAATATTCATCACGATACTTTTTGGCTTCTCTCATAAGAAAAGTCGCCTGTTGTAACAGTTCTTTCTCTGCATTCAGATTAAACCTTATACGCGTTTTGTGTTTTTTCATTTTTTCGCTTTCCAGAAAACGTTGTGCGCTTATTCTCCTGAAGCACTCACCCTTATACGGGTGAATTTCATTTGAAGTAATAACCCCCAGACCAAGTTCAGGCACGATAATATGTTCAGGTCCGCGATTCTTACTGAACGGCGACATTAGATTTACCACATCGAAACCGCAAAGAACAGCACTTTCTCTGATTTGAGAAACTAAAAGCGATGATACAAAGCCTATCTTATCATCTATACAATACAGTTTGGGACACATTTTTGTCAATGTATCAGTATTAAAATCAATTCCGTAAGGTGTCATCACCGCAAGAAAACGGTAATATTCTTTTCCTGCAAAAGACGAAACTGTTCCGAATTCTTTTTTCATAAAACGTGATACGAATCTTTCAACTTTTTCTGTATTTACTGCATCGCAGGCTAACCTCTCGGTATCATTCATAACCGACTTCGCCGTAGAGATAAATCTGACAGCTTTTAAAATATACTTTCTTTCGTTTTCCATTGCCTCACTTATAAGCGATTTATTCAGGAAAATTTCTTTCCTGTTTGCACAAGTGCCCAGATTAATTGTAATCTGTCTGCAGTCAGGCATATCAGCATTAAATTTATTCGGAAAATTTGCATTGAATATGTAAACATCGACATCAGGGAAATATGCTCCGTCCAACAATTGAGAATCAAGGGGATTAAAAAAACGCTGTACAAACAAACCCTCTCTTCCAAGTTTAGCGCATACATTCTCTATAAAGGTTGCACACTCACTTACACCGCCTCTTACAAGATAAGTGCGTGTGTTATGAGAATCCTGTGTACATTTCTCCCCAAGTGAAAAATATCCTTCTGCAGTAAGCGCAGATGCAAAAAAACAAACAGAATCAGTCATCCGATAAAACCTCCCTTTATATTCATTTTATGCAATCAGCTTTAAAGAGTGTTTATCCGGTTGAAAATCTCTGAAAAATGTGATATACTGTTTGTCGAATATCATATAAGGAGAACGAAGATGAACAAAAAAGGTCTTATTGTAGTCTTTTCAATAGTTTTTCTCATTATTGCAGGCATATCGGTATTTTTTCTTTCAGACGGTTTCGCCAATAACCCCACTTTAGGCATTGACGGTGCTGACAACACTTCTCCTTCCGGAGATTCAAATACTGTTACAATAACCTTCCCTGAAGGGTTGGCTGCTGTGGAAATCGCAGAAAAACTGGAAGAAAACGATGTGTGCAGTGCAGAAGCTTTCCTTGAAGTTGTAAAAAATCCATCCGATGAAATTCTTACAACCTTAGGAATAACTAATAAGGATGAAAGACTTTTCACTCTTGAAGGTTATATTTTCCCTGACACGTACGAGTTTTACAAAGGAGAAAATCCTGACTCCGCACTTAGCAGATTTATAAATAATTTCAACAGTAAAATAACAGATACTGACAGAAGCCGTGCCGCAGAACTCGGCTATACAATAGATGAAATCATAACCATTGCATCAGTGATTCAGGAAGAGGCCGGCAGAGCTGACCAGGATTCTAAAGTATCTTCCGTATTACACAACAGACTTAATACAAACACCCCTCTTCAGTGTGATGTAACATACCAGTATCTGTACAATGTATGTAAGCCTTATTTACCGAACGGTGTAACTGACGAAATCGCAAACGACTACGATTCATACAAGTGCCCCGCACTTCCGAAAGGTCCTATCAGCAACCCGGGATATGCAGCTATTCAGGCAGCCCTTTATCCTGAACAGACTGATTATTTTTACTTTGTGACAGATGCGGACATGAATTATTACTATTCAAAAACATGGGAAGAACATTGTTCAAACTGCCATATAGCCGGAATTGAAGGCTATTAAAATTACAGCAAATAAAAAGCTCCGAAGATGTAATATCTTCGGAGCTTTATTGTTTTAATATCAGGTAATATACGGTGCCGGATTAATTTTAACACCACTACTGTCACGAAGTTCGAAGTGACAATGTGCACCTGTTGAGTAACCAGTTGTACCCATAATCGAAATCTGCTGACCCTGTGAAACAGTCTGGCCCGCTACAACGCTCAATGAATAGTTATGAGCATAAAGTGTTGTATAACCGTCAGCGTGGTAAATCATAACAGTATTACCATATCCTGAAAGCCAACCGGCATAAGAAACTGTACCTGCTTTTGCAGCAACTATCTGCTTTGTGAAGGGGCCTGTTGAACCGCCTGCACCTGCACAGGTAATATCCATACCGCTGTGGAATTTGTGTTCACCCGAAATCGGGTCTGTTCTGTAACCATAGGGTGATGAAACATAACGGTTAGAATAAGGAACAGGGTTAATGTATCCTGAAAGATTTGTAGAAGGAACATAGTTCTCTGTAGAACCGCTTGAACCACCGCTTACAGAACCGCCGTTATTCGGTCTGTTTGGTCTGCTTGCATTTGAAGCATTAATCATAGCCTGAACTTCACGGTCAAGTCTTACTTCTTCACTTTCAAAGAAAGCAATCTGCTTTCTGTACTCTTCGCTTTCAAGGCCAAGAGCAGTTAAAATATCGTTAGCCTGACGAGATTTTTCAGAAATTTCCTTTTCTAATTTTTCAAGAGGAGCTTTCTTTTCATTGATTTCGGCTATTTTGGCGTCAAGATTTACTTGTTCTACCTTAAGCTTAGCTACTTCTGCCTCCTGCTCATCCTGAAGTTTTGTCAGTTTTTTCATTTCCTTGACAAAAGAATTAATGATTCTGCTATCATTATCTGCAATTCTCTTAATCATTTCACTTGTTGTAAGATAGGTTGCAAGGTTGTCCGCACTCAAAAGAAGTTTAAGTGTTGAACCTGAACCTGCCATATAAGTTGCCTTGAGTCTTACTGCAAGTTTTTCTTTGATTTTAGCAATTTCTTTTTGTTTTTTATCGACATCTTTTTTTAACTTTGCAATTTCTTTATTGCTTTTGTCAATCTTTACATTAATTTTGTCTTTTTCAGCATTAAGTTTATCTATGTCCTGCTGAAAAACTCTTATTTCTTTCTGAAGAGCATCCATCTGCTGAACCAAAGCAGTAACCTGTGCGTTCTGTTTTGCAACATCCTTCTGATGTTCTTTATACTCTTCTTCTTTTTCTTCACGGTCCGATTTGATATCCTCTATTTGGTCCTGAAGTTCTTCTTTTGTAACGGCAGACGAGGAAACGGAAAAAACTATACTGAACACAAGTGTAAGTGAAACAAACACCATAAGTGCTCTAAATAAATTATTCTTCATCCGGGTCGTACTCCTGTTCTTTCAAATATTTGCTGATTGATACCGCACTTCCGAAGGCACCTGTAATAATTCCCACTGACATAAATGCTATAAGAATTGTTAAGACGTAGTCTGTAAAGGGAACTAATCCTCCGCTCATAATGAAGCCGAAGCCTCCGCCCATTGAACGTGCCACAAGCTCGTAAATGCCCCATACCACTCCAAGTGATAATCCGCCTGCAACGATACCCAATATCATACCTTCAACCATAAAGGGCCAACGGATAAACCACGATGTAGCACCAACTGATTTCATAATCTTGATTTCAAGACGACGTGAGAACATCGTAATCTTGATTGTATTGGAGATAATAAACAATGAAACAATAAGCAGAATCAGAATAACACCTACGCTGATATAGGTTACGGTTTCTCTGATTTTTGCCACCTGCTGTGAAAGTTCGCGGTCTTCACGTACATTCTGTACACCATCAACTTTTTCGATTTGCTTGAGTGTTGCATCAAACTGAGTCAAATCCTCAAGCACAACTCTGTATGAATCGGGAAGCGGATTTTCAATTTCTTCAAAAAGAGTACTGTCTCCGCCAAGATTCTTTTTCTGTTCTTTGAACGCTTCTTCTTTCGATACAAACTCGCAATCTTTAACGTTCTTGATTTTCATCAGGTCAAATTTAACCTTATCAAGTTTCTGCTGATCTGCATTGTCGTCTACAAAAGCAACAATAACGTTTGCATCTTCAATATCTGTAATTATCTGCTGCATATTAACAACAAGCATAAATGCAATACCCATCATCACAAGGCAAGCAAGCAGAACTGAAATTGATGCTATTGACATAAGTCTGTTCAGCCAGACGTTCTTAAAACCTTCTTTTGTAAGGTAGCTGAGGCTACCACCGCCACGTTTTTCTTTTGCCATGATTATTCAGCACCTCCATCTTCATTTTCTGATGAGTTGCTGTCATCAAGATAAACAGAATATTTATTACTTTCGAGGTTATTGTAAATCTCGTCTACGTCAATTTCATTTGTGTGGCCTTCTTCATTTTCAACATGCATTGTTTCCATGAATCGGCTCAGGTCCTCAACACTGTCTTCGTCAGGATAATATGCTTCTGCAGATTTCTTACGCATACGGCGAAGCTGCTTCTTCTCTTCTTTAGCAGAGAAAGTTTTAGCATATTTCCTTACAAGAGGACTTGTTTCGAGGTCGCCATCGGCAACAACGTTACCGTCATCAAGTGTAATAACTCTCTTTTCAAACTGTCTTACAAGGTCATGTTCGTGAGTAACCATGATAACAGTAGTCCCTTTTTCGTTGATATCTTTAAGCAAATCAACAATTTCAAAAGCCATTGTGGGGTCAATGTTACCTGTAGGCTCGTCCGCGATAATAACTTTTGCTTCGTTTACCAACGCACGTGCAAGGGCAACTCTCTGCTGTTCACCGCCTGAAAGCTCGTTAGGGAAGCATCTTGCTTTATTTGAAAGACCCACACGTGTAATTACAAAGGGAACCTTTTTACGGATTTCAGATTCTCTGGCACCTATAACACGCATAGCAAACGCTACATTTTCATATACTGTCATGTTGGGGATAAGTCGGAAGTCCTGAAAAACAATACCGAGGTCACGTCTGAAATAGGGAATCTCACGTTTTTTGAGGTCGTTGAGAGTCTTACCATTTACAATGACCGTACCGCTTGACGGCACTTCTTCTCTCATCAGAATTTTCAAGAAAGTACTTTTACCGGCACCTGATGAGCCGACAACAAAAACGAACTCACCGGGCTCAATATGAATATTAACATTCTTAAGAGCCTGCGTACCGTTTTCGTACTTCTTTGAAACATTAATAAAATCAATCATACTTTTAAATTCCTTGTTTAATTTTAAAATTAATATTTTACCGGATTAGCGTCAAGATACTTTTTAACCATAAGAGCTACTTTGAATACGATTGCGTCATCAAATTCACGAAGGTCAAGACCTGTGAGCTTTTTGATTTTTTCAAGTCTGTAAACAAGAGTATTTCTGTGAACAAAAAGTTTTCTTGATGTTTCAGAAACATTAAGACTGTTTTCAAAGAAACGCTGAATTGTGAAAAGTGTTTCATGGTCAAGGCTTTCAATTGAGCCTTTTTTGAACACTTCTTTAAGGAACATTTCACAAAGAGTTGTGGGAAGCTGATAAATAAGTCTTGCGATACCGAGATTATCATAACTGATAACAATTTTTTCTGTATCAAAGAATTTACCTACTTCTGTTGCAACCTGTGCTTCTTTAAATGACCTTGCAAGAGATTTGATACCTGTTACTGTTGAACCGATACCAACAAGCACGTGTGAATAATATTCAACACCAAGGCTGTCAATAATTGAACGTGCAAGCTTTTCAAGGTCTCTTGTTTCAATATTAGCTTTAACTTCTTTTACAAGAGCAATGTCTGTTTCGTTAATACTGATAACAAAGTCCTTGTTCTTTTCAGGGAAAATATTCTGAAGTGTTTCAAGCGCAGTCATACCGTCTTTAGCGAAAATTTTGATAAGTATAACAACTCTTGATGCATCACTGTTAAAGCGGAGTTCTCTTGCTTTGAGAATAATATCTCCGGGAAGTATATTGTCAAGAATTACATTTTTAACAAAGTTACCCCTGTCATATTTTTCATCATAGCACTGCTTGATATTTTCAAGTGAAACACAAACAATACTTACGAGCTTTTTAGCTTCAGAATCATCGCCTTCAACAAAAGCTGCATATTCTGCATTAGCACGGTTACCAAGTGTTTTAAAAGTTTTTGTTCCTATTCTAACGCACTCAGCAGTTTCAAAAACTCTGGAACAATCTCCTATGTTTTCGCCAATAACAGAAAGTTCGCTGCAAGCAATGATAGTACCTGTATCATCAATAACGCCTACCATTCTCTCGATTGCATCTTTCATCTGGTGAACAACACCCTGAAAAACTCGATTTGCCATATTGATCCCTCACACTTCTAAATCTTTTCACAATATATCATATCCTGTTAACCCGGAAAGGGTTGTGCATTTTGCTATTAACACACGCTATAATTATACACTTTTGTAATGGATTTTGCAACCGAAATGTAACAATTTAATAATTTTTTTTGATTTTTTTAATATTTTTAACAGTTTGTTCATATTTTTTATAGAATAAAGCTAAAAATAATGAGCTTTATTGGTCTTTTTCACTATGTGCATTATCACAATACAAATTATCGTTTTTCTATCAGTAACAGTTCTTTTTCCGTGATTTCTCTGCATTCACCTTCTTCAAGCGAACTGTCAAGCTGCAGAGAGCCTATTGAAACACGTTTAAGAAACACTACTTCGTTACCAACGGATGCAAACATTCTTTTTATCTGGTGATACTTACCCTCTCTGATAGTAATTTCAGCTGTTTTGCCTTCATTATCAAGAAGTCTTACAAGTGCATCCATACATTGAGTACCGTCTGAAAGCACCGCACCGTTTTCAAGCACACTTCTTGCATCTTCTGATAAGCTGTCACGAAGGTGAGCTATATAGGTTTTAGGGACATGCTTTGAGGGCGAGAGAATCCTATGGGCAAAATCCCCATCATCAGTAATGAGCATAAAGCCCACTGTATCACGGTCAAGTCTGCCTGCAGGAAAAAGGTTTTTTCGTTTAAGATTCTCAGGTACAATATCAATAACCGTTTTGATTTTCGGATCTGTGGTTGCACTTACAACACCCTGAGGCTTGTTCATCATTATATAAATATGTTCCTTAAAAAAAAGCGGTATTCCGTCAACAACGATTTCACTGTTTTCCGCATCAATTTTAAAAGCGGCATCCGTTATCGCTTTACCGTCAACTGTAACTGAACCGTTTTTTATAAGTATCCTGGCATCGTTTCTGGAGATATTTTTTTGTGATGAAATAATTTTATCTATTCTTTGTATCATATTAAACATCCTTATGTAGGAAAATCCATAGTTAAAACACGGGCGTTTTTTCCTCTGACAGTAATATCTGCACCAATAATGTTTCCGTTGAAAATCAACAGATTAGCATTGACATATCCCGTCTTATTCTCATACTTCGGGAAATTATTTACGTTATATGTCCATTTCTTCACAATCTGACCTTTGTATTTTTCAAGGTCAAGCCCTTGTTTCTTCTGCAAATCATTATATTCAGTATAAACCTCATCAAATTCATACGGAATAACAACTTCCTCCACTTCGGCAGGATCAGTATCTACATCCCAACCGAATTGAGAAAGAAATCCGATACGTTGCTTTTCGTTTGATGCACGCAGAGAAATAACCTCTTCAGTCATAACGGAAGATGTATATTCCTTGCTGAAAAACAAAATTGCCATCAATATAACAATTGCAGCCATAACAACGTATAACACTATTCTGATTTTTGACGACTTTACTGACACAACAAACATATTAATCACCTCATAAAATCATATGAGGTTTTTCACTCTTTATGCTGTAATACAGGCAAATTTAATTCCCCGTAGGGGTTTCCGACGGGGAATATAAAATCATTCGTTATTTTCAGGGTGAGAAATTGCTTCAAAGCTGTTGCGGAGTTTTCTGATGTCGTTGATGTTTCTGACAAGAACTTCATCAGTATTTTTAAGTAACTGCTCAACGTATGTGTTTGTTTTTGTTTTGATATCTTCTGCCCATGCAGATGCACTGCTCATAATTTCGTCAGCTTTTCTCTGTGCTGCTTCAATAAGAGCTGTTGAATCTGCTTCTGCTTTCTGTTTAAGATTTTCTGCATATTCTTCAGAAACTCTTACTACTTCTGTTTCACTTACCATAAGGTTAGCTTTAGCCTGAGCTTCTTCAACAAGCTGCTGTGACTTTTCACTTGCTTTTGCAATAAGCTCTGTTGCATCATTTTTAGCATCTGTTGTTGCTTTTGTTGCAATATCATTTGCCTCTGTAAGCATCTGGTCACATTTTTCCTTAGCTCTTGCAAGACCTGCTGAAGCATCGTCTTTAGCCTGTGTGATAATCTTATTTCTTTCAGCAGCAATCTGACTTGCCTTTTTAATGATATCAGGAAGATTCATACGGATATCAGTAACGCAATCAGAAATAACGTCGCCGTCTACAAGGATTTTTCCTGTAAGTGCAACTTTTTTTCCGCCTGTAATTTCCTCATCAAGTCTGTCGAGGAGTTTATAGATATTCATTTCTTCGTTCATATTAAGCTTCCTTTCGTTTATGTATTTCTTAATTTTTTGATTATATCCTCACTGATCTCGGCAGGGACAAAATCGCTTACGTCTCCGCCAAGAGAACATACCTGCTTAACAACGCTTGAACTTAAAAACATACTGTCTGCGTCTGCAGTAAGGAAAACTGTTTCAAGTTCAGGGTTGAGTTTTTTGTTGGTAAGTGACTGCTGGAACTCATCTTCAAAATCCGAAACAGCCCTTAAGCCTTTGACTACTGCAATGGCGCCTGCTTTCTTTGCATATTCCGCAAGCAAACCGCTGTAAAAATCTATCTGAACATTGGGAAGATCTTTTGTACATCTCTGAAGAAAATCAACACGTTCTTCAACAGTAAAAGCGTGTGTATTCTTTTTCTTTACGTTGTTCATAACAACTACGGTAACTTCATCAAAAAGCTTTGCAGCTCTTCTGATAATATCGAGATGACCCATTGTAACCGGGTCAAAGCTTCCCGGATAAATTGCTTTTTTCATAAATCACGCCACCTTTCAGCGGTAGACGGTAACTGCTGTTTTTCCGTATCTGTAACTTCTGTATATCTTCATAGAAGAAAGTTCCTCGGGCAATTCCTCTCCATAAGGATGCTCACAGATTATTGCACCGCCTTCTGTTACCACACCTTCAACCAAAGGAAGCATTTTCTGAAGAAACCCCTTTGCATAAGGCGGGTCCATAAATACAAAAGAGAATTTTTCTTTAGTAGTAGTAACATAGGTATCGGCATCGGTGTTAAGAACCACTGCCTGTTTTGCAAGTGAAGTAGATTGAAGATTTTTCTTTACAATCTCAATAGCCTGTCTGTTTTTATCAATAAAAACAGCACTTGCCGCACCTCTGCTCAAAGCCTCTATTCCAAGCTGGCCTGAGCCGGCAAACAAATCAAGAACCTTTGCTCCTTCTATATCAAACTGTATCGAAGAAAACATTGCCTCTTTTGTTCTGTCAGTCGTAGGTCTTACATCTACGCCCTCAAGCGTGAGTAGCTTTCTGCCCCTTGCAGAACCTGTAATAACTCTCATAGTTTCCTCTTTTCATACTTTTGTATTACGTTACATTATCGCATTTTTATCAGGTTTTGTCAATATACTTGCTTTATTTATATGTTTTCTTCCCTAAAATACTCTGTAATTTTTTCGGCATTCTGCCTTGTTATACCTTTAATCGACATTAATTCCTCAACAGTTGCATTTTTTATTGATACAAGGGTTTTGAAATGTCTGAGAAGAATTTTTGCCTTTCCTTCACCTATTGTATCTATTTTTGTAAGCGTTGTGGAAATAGAGCTTTTCTTATGTTTTTTTCTGTGATAGCTCACAGCAAAGCGATGAACCTCTTCCTGAATATCGGAAACAAGAGTAAACGCTCTTCTGTTTGAATTGATTGCAATTTCCTTTCCGCCTGACTGAATTGCTCGTGTGCGGTGGGAAGAATCCTTTACCATACCGAAAAGAGGTACGTTTATTCCCATTTTTTCAAGCACAGGTTTAACTGCGTTCACCTGGCCGTCACCGCCGTCAAGGAGAATCAGGTCAGGAAGCTTCCCGAAGCCTTCGCCTGTTTCTTTTTCTTCAAAATAATGGTTGAAGCGTCTTTCTAAAACTTCTGCCATTGAGCCGTAGTCATCCTGACCTGCGAAGCCTTTTATTGAAAAACGTTTATATGCCTGCTTATACGGTACACCATTCTTGAAAACTATCATACCTGCAACGTTATCTGCACCTGCAGTATGTGAAATATCATAAGATTCAATATAATCTGCTTTTTCAATCCCAAGGAGTTTTACAAGCTCTTCAAGAGCCTCCACATCCTTACCTTTTCTACCCATTGACTGTGCTAATTTTTCCGCGGCATTCGCACGGCACATATCTATGAGCTTTGCATTTTCACCAATCTGCGGATGAATAATCGTAACTTTTCTGCCTCGTTTTTCACTGAGCCATTCACAGACAAGCTCTTCATCCTCCACTTCACCGTCAACAAGAATTTTCCCCGGCACACGGTCTCTTTCAAGATAGTATGACAAAATCGATTCACTTCTTGTTTTTGGCAAATCTTCAACATCGTTAAGAAAGAAATGCTCACCGTCACATAATTTACCTGCATCAAAGCGAAGCACCATAAGACAGGTTTTATCCTGCGTCTGTGACAAAGCAAAAACATCCTGTTCTGTCTTCGAATCGGAAACAACCTTTTGTTTATCCGTAACTCGTTTAACTGCTGCAATTCTGTCACGGAGTGCTGCTGCTTTTTCAAATTCTAAATTTTCAGAGGCTTCAAGCATTTCTTTTTTCATATCGTTTATAGCCTCATCACTTCCCTTTTTCATCAGAAAAGCAAGTGCATCCTGAACAGACTTCACATATTCTTCACGCGATATTTTGCCTGTACAAGGTGCAGAGCATTGATTTATATGAAAATTAAGACACGGTCTTGATTTACCTATATCACGTGGAAAAACTTTATTACACTGCGGAAGCTTGAATATTTTCTGTGCCGCATCAACTGCTTCTTTCACAACAAAAGCACTTGTATACGGTCCGATATACGTGCTTCCGTCATCAGTTTTCTGCATTGCCGACTGAATACGGGGATATGGTGAATCTGTAACCTTGATATAGTGATATCCTTTATCATCTTTCAGGAGAATATTATATTTCGGCATGTGCTGTTTAATAAGACTGCATTCAAGAACAAGGGCTTCAAATTCGCTGTCAGTGATAATATAATCGAAATCATCAACGTGGCTTACCATTTTTCTCACTTTAGTCTGCATATTGGTCTGGGAAGCAAAATATGAGCTCACCCTGTTTTTAAGTGCTTTCGCCTTACCTACATAGATTATTTCTTTATCCTTATTTTTCATCAAATAAACACCGGGTTGCAAGGGCAATGCCATAGCCTTTTTACGCAAAGATTTTATTTTTTCGGTCATACTATCACCTCCCTGATACAAATCAACAATCCGGTTTTCAAATAAATAATACCACACTTGACATTCATATTCAAGTCAGAGCGTCAGATTGAAAAAAGCATAATTTTATTTTTGTATTAAATACATAATTTTCGTCAATAATATTCCCGCAAGGAAGTGATATGAATGGCAGAAATCATTTTAAAAAATGTCAAAAAAATCTATGACAACAGCTACACTGCAGTACATGATTTCTCACTTAAAATACGCGACCGCGAATTTGTGATTCTTGTTGGTCCGTCAGGGTGCGGAAAAAGCACAACACTCAGAATGATTGCAGGTCTTGAAGAAATTTCTTCAGGCGAAATGTACATCGGTAACAAACTGGTAAACGACCTGCCGCCGAAAGACCGCGACATTGCTATGGTGTTTCAGAATTACGCACTTTATCCCCATATGACTGTATATAAAAATATGGCATTTGCACTTGAAATGAGAAAAATGCCAAAAGAAGAAATCCACAATAAAATTATGGAAACAGCCAAAAGCCTCGACATTGTGTCTTTGCTTGAAAGAAAGCCGAAAGCACTTTCAGGCGGTCAGCGTCAGCGCGTTGCATTGGGACGTGCTATGGTCAGAAAACCGTCTGTGTTTTTACTCGACGAGCCTCTTTCCAACCTGGATGCAAAGCTCCGTACGCAGATGCGTTCCGAAATAAAAGAACTGCACAGAAAACTGGAAACTACCTTTGTATATGTTACCCATGACCAGACAGAGGCCATGACTATGGGTGACAGAATTGTTGTTATGAAGGACGGATATATTCATCAGGCTGACACCCCTCAGGAACTTTACAACAACCCCGTAAACACTTTCGTTGCCGGTTTTATCGGTTCGCCCCAGATGAATTTCATTGACTGCAAGGTTATGGGAGACAAAGAAAAAGTACGGATAAAAATTGCGGACACAATATTTGATGTGCCATCTGATACCGTAAAAACCAGCCACATTGCAGATTATATCGGTAAATCAGCCATCTTCGGTATAAGACCCGAAAACACTTTCCTTACCGGCAACAAAACAAATTCCATTTTCGCTAATATCGAAATCTGTGAACTTATGGGTGACAGTTCGTATATCCATATGAAAATCGGAAAAGATAATGTCATCAGCAAATATCCGTCACTTTTCAGCGGGAAGAAGGGCGATACCGTAAACGTGACTTTTGATATGAACAAAGCCCTGTTTTTCAGCAAAGAAAACGGCTTCAGAATATAATTTTGAAAGGATGAACCATATGAAAAAAATCACTGCTGTATTCGTTGCATTAGCAATAGTAATTCTCACTTTTGCCGCTTGCACAAACAAAAACGTTTCCGAAAACAACAGCGGAGATGTTGACAACAAGAAAACTGTATCCTTACGCGTGTGGGGTGCTCAGGACGACAAAGATATGCTCACAAAGCTTATTTCTGATTTCAAGAAAACACGAACAAACAAAAACTGGGATATCAAATTAAGTTTTGTCGGCGAAGACGATGCTGCAACTGAAATTTTAAAAGACGTTTCCG
The DNA here is from genome assembly GCA_045632485.1 of Acutalibacteraceae bacterium. Classification (GTDB taxonomy): domain Bacteria; phylum Bacillota; class Clostridia; order Oscillospirales; family Acutalibacteraceae; genus SIG575. The sequence continues at coordinate 22,778 of JAZQWT010000021.1, read as the reverse complement.
CTGCTGCAGACGTTTTCAGTTTTGCTTCTGACCAGATTGCCACACTCAAAAAATCAGGTGCACTTTACAGAGTTACAAACGCAGAAGTAAAAACACGTAACAGCCCTTCTTCTGTACTCGCCGCTACGGTCGACGGTGAAATTTACGCCTATCCCGTTACTGCAGACACCTTCTTCCTTTATTATGACAAGGCTATTTTCAGCGACGAGGAAGTAAAATCCCTTGAAACAATTATGGCAAAAAACACAGGCGATAAAATCACAAACTTTGCTATGAAAATTGACGACGGATGGTATTCTTCCTCTTTCTTCTTCACCGCAGGATGTACACTTTTCGGTAAAAACGGCACAGATAAAACACAGTGCGATTTTAACTCCGAAAAAGGTGTGCTTGCTGCAAATTATATGATTGACCTTGCAAACAACAAAAAATTCGCAAACCTTGATGATGCTAAAATCAAAGCAGGATTCAAGGCAAGAACTCTCGGTGCTGCCGTTTCAGGTGCATGGAACGCAACTGATATCAAAAACAGTCTCGGTGATAATTTCGGTGCTACAAAGCTTCCCACAATAAGATTGGGAACAGAAGATAAAAATCTTATTTCAATGGCAAACTTCAAGCTTTACGGTGTAAATGCTCAGACTAAATTCCCCGAAGAAGCACATGAGCTTGCAAACTACCTTACAGACCGCGAAGCTCAGGAAACAAGATTCAGATCAAGAAACTATGCCCCCACTCACACAAAACTTGCAGAAAACACAGATTTTCTTTCTTCCAATGACGTTGTTGCCGCATTGACTGCACAGTCTGCTCACTCAATTTTACAGACTTCTATCGACCAGGTTTCTAACTTCTGGACGCCTGCCGAAGCTTTCGGCACAGGCATTATAAACGGCACTGTTACAAAAGCAAATGTAAAAGAAAGACTTGATGCTTTTGTAAACGCAGTGCTGGCAACGGTTAAAAAATAAACAAAATGAAACAGTTTTACAATGCATTCATCAAAGGCGACTATTTAACTAAACTTTCACTTTTTATCCCCGGCATTGCAAATATTTTCAGAGGGCAGATTATAAAAGGTCTGCTCTTTTTCGGCAGCGAAATTGCGTATCTGTTTTATATGTTTTCCTATGGTTTTTCTGCCATGGGAAAGCTTAAAACTCTGGGCACTGTCAAGCAAGGCTGGGTTTTTGACGAAAACAAAGGAATTGACGTACTGACTCCCGGTGATAACTCAATGCTCATACTTCTGTATGGTGTTTTCGCAATTTTCATCACTGCGTCTTTTCTGCTTATTCTCAAATCTTCCGTAACACAGTCATACGAGATTGAAAAGGATGTAAAAAAAGGAAAAAAGCCTCTGTCTTTTTTTGAAGAAATAGCAGAATATACCGATTCAAAGCTTCACAGAACCCTGCTTTTTCTGCCTGTACTCGGCATAGTTGTGCTCACTGTTCTTCCTCTTGTTTTTATGATTCTCATTGCATTCACAAACTTTGACCGTAATCATCAGCCTCCCGGAAATCTGTTCACCTGGTTAGGATTTGATAATTTCAGGGCAATGCTTTCATCAGGAAGCACAATGGGTAAAACATTCTTCCCTGTTCTCGGCTGGACACTCCTGTGGGCAACGCTGGCTACTTCACTTAACTATATTCTCGGTATGCTTCTTGCAATGCTTATCAACAAAAAAGGAATTAAAATAAAAGGTTTTTTCAGAACAATTTTTGTTTTGTCAATTGCTATTCCCCAGTTCGTTTCACTTCTTGTTATGAGAAATATCCTTGATGACGACGGCCCTCTGAACGTTATTCTTCAGAATTCAGGGTTAGTCCGGGAATATGTACCTTTCCTTACAAATGCCACACTTGCAAGAATTACGGTAATTATTATAAATCTATGGATTGGTATACCCTACACCATGCTTATAACTACAGGTATTCTGATGAACATCCCTGACGACCTTTATGAATCGGCAAAAATTGATGGTGCTACTCCCGTCACTCAGTATTTCAGAATTACCCTGCCCTACGTTTTCTTTGTAACTGCACCTTATCTTATTACGCAGTTTATAGGAAATATCAACAACTTCAATATTATTTATTTTCTGACACGTGGCGGGCCTGCAACACTTGACTACTATCAGGCAGGTAAAACAGATTTACTTGTTACCTGGCTTTATAAGCTGACCGTAGGAAGCAAGGACTATTCTTACGCCGCAACAATAGGTATTCTTGTGTTTATTATTTCGGCAGTATTCTCACTCATTGCATACAGAAGAACTTCATCTTATAAAAACGAGGAGGAATTCGGATGAGAAAAATGTCAACTGAACGGAAAATCACCAACATTTTTGTATACGTTTTTCTGTCCGTACTTGCACTTATATGGATACTCCCTATTCTGTGGGTGATATTGACCTCTTTCAGAGAAGAATCAGGATCTTTTACTCCGTACTTTCTTCCTCAGGGGTACACTATAAAAAATTATATAAATCTTCTGACAGATAAGACAACCTTTAATTTTCCGCGTTGGTTTATGAATACACTTTTAGTATCTGTCGTGACATGTGTAATCTCAACCTTTTTTGTATTATCCGTTTCCTACACTATGTCAAGGCTGCGTTTCAGGTTGAGGAAACCGCTTATGAACGTAGCACTTATCCTCGGTATGTTTCCCGGATTTATGTCTATGATTGCAGTTTACTATGTGCTTAAGGCTTTCGGAATTGAGCAATCGTTACTTGCATTAATTCTTGTTTATTCTGCAGGTACGGGGCTGGGATTTTATGTGGCAAAAGGATTTTTCGACACGGTCCCCCGTGCACTTGACGAAGCAGCCATGATTGACGGCGCAACAAGAGGCAGAATTTTTTGGAAAATCACATTACCGATGTCAAAACCGATTATTATTTACACTCTGCTTACCTCTTTTACAGCACCTTGGGTTGACTATATTTTCGCGTCTGTAATTATGGGTGACAATTATGAAAACTATACTGTGGCTTTAGGTCTTTTCAAAATGCTTGAAAAAGAATTCATTCACAATTATTACACTCAATTTGCTGCAGGCGCAGTTATTGTTTCAATCCCCATTGCAATATTGTTTATTTCAACACAGAAATTCTATGTAGGCGGTGTAACAGGCGGCTCTGTAAAAGGATAAAAATATCTTTATAATAAAAGTTAAAGGAGGCTCTTGCGAGTCTCCTTTTCGTTTTAATCACAATAATATTCAATACCTTTTTCATTGATTACGGAAATAACTGTTTCAAGTGCCTCAGTAAAGGTTACTGCAGATTTTTTGTTTTCTGTATATTTATATCCCGTCTTACCCATACGGACATATAACAAATCCTCATCTGTCATCACAACTCTGTCTTCGTCCGTTTCGCCAATGTATGAAATTTCCGCACAAGCAGTGTACACATAACCTTCTTCAGGTCTGGATTTCTTCTCATCACCATCCGAAGTTACATAATAAAACCTGATTTTCAAATCAAGATTATATATTCTCGCTTTATCCGCATACGGTTTGGTAATTTCTCTTATCTTTGCCCTTGCTTCACGCTCTGCTTTTACAACCTCATCCGTAAAATGAACATCAATATTTTTCTGCTTTCTTATTTGCCATTTTTTAACTTTATTTTTGAATCTGACAAAATCACTGTCTTCAACTGTACCCCAATATTTTTCTATCAGTTTTTTCGTCCGTCTGCTTTTTCTGATATATTGCCTCATATACCATTTTTCTTCACCTTCAACTTTTCCGTCAATATCAAAAGTACTGTAAGAAGGAGTTGGTATTGAGAGAATAGAACCGCGACTATCATAACCGATGCTGATAAAGCGGATATTCTGCCATAAATAACGTTCTTTTTTTAAAAAAGCAAAGGCCAGTGAAACGCCTTCGCTATCAAACAAATAGCAAACAGGCTCTACAATTATTGCTACAACAATGAAAAAAGCACCTACTGCAAAACCAAAAATCCCGAGAGATCTATCATCAGAATTAATAAAAGCACCGCCGAAAAGAAAAGAACAAAAACCGGCAATTACCCAGAACAAAAACCAATGATTGAGTGCAATCTGTTTTTTATCCATTTACTGCACCTCCCTGACGACAATTATATCATACTGCAATTGCTATGTAAATATTGACATCAACAAAAATAAAAAGTGCCGGAGGAACTTTCCGGCACTTATTGTCTGCTTTCGCAGTTAAATTTACTTGTTCTTTGGACTCACCTATTTCATAAATAAGTTTGTAGTGAAATGTTATATTCGGATGAACTTTACGCATCCTAAATTAAAGTGTATTTTGGACTCACCTTTTCTTTATAGATTTGTTTGTAAAATTCTATCGTGCGGACATTTCATAGTCCTTTTTACTTGTTTTTGGGACTCACCTGTTTCATTGATTTTAGGTTTTGGTGTACTTTAATTATTTGTACATCGGAACCACCTTTTTCTTCAATTTAATAAGTCTGAAAAACTTTTAAGTGATTGTTGGACTCACCTGTTTCATTATGATATAGTTTTTATGTCTGGTGTACTATTTGTACATCGGAACCACCTTTTTCATTTTATTAATTGTTATTTACTTTTCTTCTGCGGTGTTCCGCAAAGTTCTTTCGCTTTTGCGAAGCAGGTTCTATTTCATTGGAACCACCTTTTCCTGTATTTGGTTATGCAAAATAACTTTGCATCAATTCCCTCTTTGCTTTCTCCGCTTTTGTTTTTTTCTGATTATCAGACCGGGTGTTCGTCGTTTTTCAGTTAACGTCGTTTACCACTTCCGGTAAATATCGGTTTTACAATTACGGGAATTGTATAAGATAAATTTAATAATATTTTAATCTCATATCCATATTAAGTTTTTGCCTGCTGTTTTTTCTTTAGAGGCAAACACCTGAAAAGGCGCTTGCCTTATTTGAATTTGGTTCTGTACTGTTCATGGGAAACGCCTCCTTTGCGTTAGTTTAGTATGTAAAACAACTTCGAATCTTTCTGATTCGTTTGTTCGTTGTTCTCTTTTCACCCTTATTATAGCAAGTGATTTGTAACTTGTCAATAGTTTTTTTGAAAAAAGTTGAAAACTTTTATGAATTTTTATTAAAAACTGTCAAAACACCTTAAAATCAAGGCTTTTTCGCATATTAATAGTGTTCAGATTAAGTTTGGTATTGACTAAAAAGGCTTTTCGATGTAAAATATTAATAGAAAATAAGCGAGGTAATAACATTATGAGTAAAGATTTTGAAGAAAAAGATTTTTCAATGCCCGACGTTGTAAGCGTAATCGACGAAGACGGCAACGAGCATTTTTTTGATGAGCTTGACAGAATTGAAACAGACGACGGAAAATTCGTAGCACTTACTCCTGTTTACGAAAGCGCAGAAGATGTTATCGAAGACGACGGTGAACTTATCATTCTTCAGGTTCAGGAAGAAAACGGCGAAACATACCTTTGCCCCATTGAAGACCAGAAGCTTTTCAATGAAGTAGGTAACATTTTTGAAGAACGCCTTTCTGAATATTACGATTTCGAAAACTGATAATATAACAATTGTATTTTACTCCCTGCCTGGTGCGATAATTTCGGCTATATTAACCCAACACGTATTAAAAGGGAACCTATCTCCGTTTATGGGAAAGCAGACCTCCCGCTTCGGCGGACGTTGGGAGCTCAAAGTAATCGGGCGGTGCCCACCTGCAAAAGAGCAGGTTACTATCAGCCGATCCGGCCCGGTGGGGAGACTATGTCAACATATAGTATAAGGTGATTTATTTTGAGAAAAATAATTGATAACAGCGTTATAGATATAGTTCCTTTCACCTACGGATTTGTGTACGCAAAAAAAGAAACTGATGACAGCGGCAACCTGAGAGCCGCTTTTTACTGTTATAATGCTCAGACAAAAAAGGTTGAGGCAGTAAAACGCACAGGATATCTCTTGACAAAGTTCGGCGAAAACTTCGAGAAGATTTCCGAGGCTGTAGGCAATTTCATTTTCTGCGATGTGGTTAAATTACCTGTAGGCGGTCAGTCTGTTGTACTGTCCCCCGACTCAAAAATGTTCTTTTTTGAGCCTGATGGTACTTTGTTGTGGAATGAAGAACTTTGCTACCGCACATCGCCCGTAAAAGGTCTTGCTGCAGACGACGATTGCGTATGGTGCGTTGTTCCTGAGAAAAATTCTATAATGAGATTCTCTCCCGAAGCAAAAAAAGTTTATATAAGAATCGGCGGAAACGAATCCTCTACTTTCGACGATCCCGTAAGCGTTTCAAAAATGGGCAATTTACTTTTTGTGTGCTGCGGTGAAGCAAAGAAAATAAGAAAAATCGACTTACAGACATATTCAGTTAAAGACTACAAGGTTTTCGATGAGCCTGTAAATAAATATTTCAGAGTACTCGGCAAAGAATATGTTCTTCTTGATTCAGGGTTTTATATGTTATAATTACAAAACCACCTTTCACAGGAAAGGTGGTTTTCTTTTTGCTTAAAGTGTTCCGTTCAAGAATTCATCTCTGAACCATATATCATTGATTTCAAAGGTTCTACTGTTCAGATATTCAAGAATACCCGCTTCGGTTCTGAAATCAAAAGTAAGTTTATAAGAACAAAGGCATTGTTTTTTATAGCCTTTTTCTTTATTGAGTTTGTTTGTGCCGTATTTGCCGTCACCAAGGAGAGGATGTCCGATTGATGCAAAATGAGAACGTATCTGATGAGTTCTGCCTGTTAAAAGTTCAACTTCAACAAGACTTAAATTGCCTTTTGTGGCAAGAACTTCATACTTTGTCCTGATTTCCTTCTTATTCTCTCCACCCTTTTTAGAAACGGTAACCTTGTTCTTTTCTTCGTCTTTTTCAAGATATCCCTCAAGGATATCTTTTTTCTTTTTAGGAGAGCCGTGAACAATCAGGCAATAGTATTTATGCAGCTCTCTGTCTTTCATTTTCTGATTGAGAATACGCAAAGCTTCCGCATTTTTTGCTGCAATTACAATCCCCATTGTGTTGCGGTCAATTCTGTTCACAAGTGACGGAGTAAATGAATTTTCCTCATCAGGGTGAAACTCACCTTTTTCATACAGATAACGCTTTATTCTTGTAATAAGCGTATCGTTATATTCCCTGTCGTCAGGGTGGCAAAGAAGTCCCACCGTTTTATTGAGAAGCATAATATTTTCGTCTTCGTACAGAATATCCAGTTTCTTTGACGCAGACATAAAATCGTAACGTGTTTCACTTTTTACAAAAAACTCATCGTTTATGTACATATCCACAATATCGCCTGCATTAAGTCTTGTTGAAATTTCCGCACGTTTTGAATTAACCTTGATTCTTTTTGTGCGTATATATTTGTACATAAGGCTTTTGGGCAGATTCGGTACACTTTTTGTAAGAAATTTATCGAGTCGCTGATTCGCGTCGTTAGGTTTTATTTCAAAACTTTTCATCAGAACATCCCTTTCACAAGTGAGGGAATACACTCCTCAAATTTCACACTGTACCAATGATTCTGTTTGTCCTCGGCAGTATGACAGATGCACTCAACAACAAAATCCGTCGCCAGAATTATTGCTTCTTCAACAGAAAAGCCTTTTACAAGAGCAGATGAGCATACTGATGCAAAAACATCTCCTGTGCCGTGGAAAGTATCGGGTATTCTCTCTCTGAAATATTCCGTAAAAGTATTTTTACTGCTTTCATAAGCCATAACACCAAGGCTGTCACCCCGGCGCACGCCTGTAATAATTACAGTTTCACTGCCTAACTCTGACAGTCTTATAAGCATATCTTTTATTTCTTCAACAGTAAAATCTTCTCTGTATTCTTCACCTAACAGATAAGACACCTCTGTAAGATTAGGTGCAATGATATCTGCTTTTTTAACAAGTGAAACCATTTTCTTCGCAAAGCTTTCATCAAATCCTGCATAGAGTTTTCCGTGGTCACCCATAACAGGGTCAATGAAAACAATGGTATTATCTTTTTTGAAATTATCAATAAAATCTGAAACAATCTTAAGCTGTTCAGGTGAACCGAGATAACCTGTGTAAATACCGTCAAAATGAAGGTCAAGTTTTTTCCAATGGTCTGCAATCGGTGTTATCTCATCTGTCAGGTCGTGGATTGTAAAGCCTTCAAAACCGCCTGTATGGGTTGACAAAACAGCCGTCGGAATGGGACAAGCCTCTACTCCGCAAGCTGAAATCAACGGCAATGCCACAGTAAGCGAGCATTTACCGAAACATGAAATATCCTGAATTGTTGCTATCCTTTTCAATTTAAAAACCTCTTATATTATATCGATGTTAATTTTATTTTCTTTTGCATAATCAATTGCCGGAGATTTTTTAGGGCAGGCAATTTTCTTCAGTGAAGCACAACTTTCGCAGATATCACTTCCGATTTTTGTTTTGGCAGAAGCGAAAGTAAGCACTTCAAGGCCGTCACATCTTGCAAAAACGTTGTTTCCGATTGATTTGACACTTTCCGGAACTGTAAATTCCGTCAGATTCTGACAACCTGTAAAAGCAAAGTCTCCGATAATCTCTGTTTTATCATTAAAAATAATCTTTTTAAGATTGAGACATCCGTCAAATGCATTATCGGCTATAACCTTAACGTTTTCACCGATAGTAACAGAATCAACAGATGAATTCGAAAAAGCATACGAACAGATTTCTTCAACACTTTCAGGCATTTTAACTGTCTTTACAAAGAAGTTTTCGCTGAAGGCAGCAACTTTTATTATTCCGTCAGGAATTGTAACTTTTTCATCGCTTCCGCTGTAATGGATTAATATATTCTGCCCTGCAATCACCATATCATCCTTTTGATTTTCAAGCCACAAAGTGTCGAGAAACGCTCCGCCACCGATAGTTTCCGTACCATTGGGAATAAAAACATTTTTAAGCGACCTACAACCTGCAAAGGAATATGCACCAATAATTTTTGTTCCCATCGGAATACGTATAACAGGCAACACAACACACTCAAAAAACGCTGACGTACCCAACGAATACAGACTTTCAGGCAACACCACATTGCCTAACTTACTACAGCCTGCAAAAGCATTCTCACCGATTTCGGATACCGTATCGGAAATTGTAACGGCAAGCAAAGTAGACATATTACAAAAAGCATTGTCTGCAATAGCCTTAACCGTTTTTCCTGAAAGTGTTTCAGGTATAACAAGTGTTTCAAAATCCGAAAGAGAGCCTGTTATTACAACATAATCTTCGTATATATCATATGTAAGTGTAGTTTTTTCATCAACTTCAGCGGATATAAACTCTGATTCTTTAAGCTTTTTATTGTTTATATTTTCTTTTTTGCACGAAACAAAGCTCATAGAAATCACGAGTGCCAGAAGCAGAGCAGAAATTCTTTTAAACATCCTTTATACCTCAATTAAAAAACGAATCAAAAATTCTTCCTTTTTTTCTTTGCCTGAATGTACTGCACACAGGCGGACAAAAATTCACCAGTATTGTATCCTCACCCACAACACAGATATCACTCCAATGTATTTTGATATCTTCCATTCTGCCTAAAAGACCAAAGCATTTCGGATGGCCGTAAATTACAATAGATACAATGCAGCCCGTACAAGTGTCAATTTCAACATCATTAACACATCCGAGACGGGCACCGTCGGAATTATTTATAACTTCCTTGTACCGCAGATCAGTTACGCAACAGTTCATAAAGAACACCTCCGTAACTATCTTATGAAATTTCTTTTTATTATACCACAAAAAGAAACACCGTGCAACAGTATATACTATTGCAAAAAAATAATAAATTTGGTATAATCATATTAATTGTAAAAAGGAGGAGATTTCGCAGTGAAATTAAAAAACAAAATTTTAGGCTTACTCAGTAATCTGAAAACTTACTGGAGCAAGCCGATGGACGGCAGATATATGCCCTTTAAAGAAATTGCTGCATATTCAGGAGGCGGTATCGGTGCATATATGATTATTACTATCGGCTCAGCTTGTATTCTCGGTATGGGTAATACCCTTATTTCAAGCACCCTTGGTGTTGACCCTAACGATATGTACATTATGTACGTTGTTGCTGTTGTGCTCAATGTTTTCCTTACAGGTATCAGAGCAAATATTATCGATAACACCCGTAACAAAGCAGGTAAATACAGACCTTACATAGTTTCAATGGCAATACCTACTGCAATTTGTTCTGTGGCTATGGTGTGGATGCCTTATGATAAACTTGCAAGTTTGCTTCCCGATGGTACACTTTTCGGTGAAAGCTATGGATACATACTGAAATGCGCTATTATAATGACACTTAATATTTTACTGCATTTCTTCTATTATTTCTTTTATGACGGCTACGAAAACCTTATCCATGTTCTCTCTCCCAACACCCAGGAAAGAGCAGACGTGGCTTCAATCAAAAGTGTTGTTTATTCTTTAGCACCCACAATTGTAAATCTTCTTACACCCATTATTGCTAAAAATGTATTCAACACCAACACAACAGATATCCGTGTTTACAGATTGATTTATCCCATTCTTGCAGTAGGCGGTATTCTCCTCTGTATGGTAGTTTACAAAAACACCGAAGAAAAAATCGTTCAGGCGAGAACTCATATTCAGAAAATCAGATTCATCGACGCTTTGAGAGAAGTTGCAAAGAACAAATATTTCTGGATTATCTCTCTTGCAGGTTGGCTCGGTTTCCTCGAATCCGCTTTCCTCAACATTATGAACTGGCTCTATAACTACGGTGGCGCATGTACAGGTAATGCTTACGGTATTATTACAACCGTATACGGTAACGCATCGCTGTGGGGTATGCTTCTTGCTCCTTTCTGTATCAGAAAATGGGGTAAAAAAGCAGTTCTTGTTGCAACAAATGTTTTCAACGTTGTTTTCATTCTCCTTATGCTTCCCACAACACTTAAACTCAACGGTGCAACAATCTGGCTCGTTTTAGGTTGTATGTATCTCAATGCATTTATGGGTTCATTTGCACATATTCTCAACCCTGCAATCCAGGCAGACATCCGCGACTATCAGCAGTATAAAACAGGCGAAAGAATCGACGGTATGTTCTCTGCAGTTGCAACAATCGGTACAGTTATTACTCTTGTTACTTCAGCTGTTCTTCCCGCAATTTACGAAAGAGGCGGTATCACAAAAGAAAACGCAAAAATAGTTACATCAGACCCTGAAATTCTCAACAGAGTTTTAGGTGACGGCAGAACTGTAGGTGAACTTCTTGCCGAACAGCTTGCAAACGGACAGAACAACTATGAAAACGCTTATTCTGCATTGTACGACCCTGATATCCTGATGTCACTTCTCCGCGTTCTTATTATCTTCTCAGTGTTCGGTGCAGTAATGAACATTGTGCCTTATTTCTGGTATGATTTCAATGAGCAGAAGCAGAAATCAGTTATCAGAGTTCTTAAAATCCGTGCAATGTTTGAAGATTACGGCAATGGTGTTCTTAAGAACAGAGACCTTGTGGAAACAGTTGACATTATTAACAACGCACGTGCAATGGTAAATGCAACACCTAAAGCAGCAGACAAAAAAGCCTACAAAGCACTCAGCGATAAGGCTGAAATAAAAGCAGCAAAAAAAGAGTATGAAAAAGCACTTGAATATAATGAAGAAATTGAAGTTGCAAAGTTTGTATGCAGTGAACTTGATAAATTTGCAAACCCCGTTTATGCAGCTCAGGTTGAAAAATGGCAGGAAGTTTACGCAAAAGGTCTTAGCGGATTGCTTGATATGAACATCGACGATATCAAAGTAGAAATTTCAGAAGCAAAAGCAATGCCCAAGACAACACGTGAAGAAAAAGACGCACGTTCAATGGTGCTTGATTCTGCTAAAAATAAAAAATTTGCTTACAAAGCAATCAAAAAGCACTATCGTGACGGCAACAACTTTGAAAAACCTGATTACAGTATTATCGAAGGATATTACACACGTGAAGACAGCATTGATGCTGAAATAAAAGACCTTTACAAAGCAATTTCCGAAAAATCAATTGATAAAAATGAAGCAAAAGCAGAAATTTCCAAGCTCAAGGCTGAAAAGAAAATTATCAAAAGCAAAGCAAAAGAAGAGTCAGACCGTATCACAAACTTCTCTGTTGCGGCTAAACCCTACCTTGAAGCTGAAAAGAATCTTGTGCAGTTAGAAAACTATTCTCATATGGGTGAAATCCTCGAAATGTATGAAACTGCAAAAGCAGAACTTGCGCAGGTTCAGGCTTAAAATCAAATCCGTATAAAATTAAAGGTGGTTGATATAAAATATCAGCCACCTTTTCTGTTTACAAAAAAGGGACATATCTTCCGATATGTCCCTTAAGATGTTTAACTGTAAATTAATATGCTTTACCCCAATAGAGCATATGCTTTGCTTTTTTACCGCAGCAAACACAAGTGTCTGTGATTTCTTCCTGTTCAAAGGGAATACATCTTGAAGTAACGCCTGCAACCTCTTTGAGTTTTTCTTCGCAAGCAAGGTCACCGCACCACATTGCTTTAATGAAGCCGGGACGATTTTCTGCGTTTTCAATCATTTCATCGAGATTTTCAACGCTGTATGTCATTTCTTCGCGACGAGCAAGTGCTTTTTCATAAAGGCCGTCGTGAACTGCTTTGAGAATTTCAGGAATCTTTGTTTCAAGCTCATCAAGAGAAACAAAAATCTTTTCTCTGTTATCACGGCGAACAAGTACACACTGGTTGTTTTCAATATCCTTAGGACCGATTTCAAGACGAACAGGAACACCCTTCATCTCGTATTCTGCAAATTTCCAGCCTGCTGAATTGTCGCTATCATCAATTTTTGCACGGCAGAATTTTGAAATTCTTTCTGTGAGTTCTCTTGCCTTATCAAGAACGCCTTCTTTATGCTGAGCAATAGGAAGAACAACAACCTGAATGGGAGCAACAAAAGGAGGAAGAACAAGACCGTTATCGTCACCGTGAGTCATAATAACTGCACCGATAATACGGCTTGACATACCCCATGATGTTTCGTGAGGGAACTGCTGAGTATTATCTCTGCCTGTGAAAGAAACTTCAAAAGCCTTTGAGAAGCCGTCACCGAAATAGTGGCTTGTACCGCTCTGAAGTGCTTTACCGTCGTGCATAAGTGCTTCGATAGTGTATGTAGATTCTGCACCTGCAAACTTTTCTTTATCTGTTTTCTTACCTTTTACAACAGGTATTGCAAGGCACTGTTCGCAGAAATCAGCATAAACGTTGAGCATTCTTTCTGTTTCTTCAATTGCTTCTTCCTTGGTTTCGTGCATTGTGTGACCTTCCTGCCAGAAGAATTCCATTGTTCTGAGGAAAGGTCTTGTTGTTTTTTCCCAACGTACAACTGAACACCACTGATTGTAAAGTTTGGGTAAATCTCTATATGAGTGGATAACTTCTGCATAATGGTCGCAGAAAAGTGTTTCTGATGTAGGTCTTACACAAAGACGTTCTGTTAATTTTTCTGTACCGCCGTGAGTTACCCATGCAACTTCAGGAGCAAAACCTTCAACGTGGTCTTTTTCTTTCTGAAGAAGACTTTCGGGGATAAACATAGGCATCATCACGTTTTCGTGACCTGTTTCTTTAAATCTTCTGTCAAGCTCGTTGCGGATATTTTCCCACAACGCTGTGCCGTAAGGACGAACTACCATACAGCCTCTTACGCTTGAGTAAGAAGCAAGCTCTGCTTTTTTTACAACGTCTGTATACCATTTCGCAAAATCGGTATCCATAGAAGTGATTTCTTCTACCATCTTTTTCTGGTTTGCCACTTGAAAAACCTCTCTTTATATTAATAGTGTATAATACTTTGTCAAATAAATATTATACACTATTTTTTTAAGTATTTCAACAGTTATTTTCTTTTTCTTATAAGGTTATCCTTTGAAAAATCAAGAACTGTGCTGAGAAGCACCACACCAAGTACGGTAATTACCGTTTCAACACCCATATATGAGCCGTTATAGGCAAGTGAATACATCCATACGTTTTTAAAACCGTCTGCATAATCTGCCCATACGGTAACTCCTGACAAGAAGTGGCATACAAGTCTTAAGGTTGACACAATACCTGCACCGAGACCGATTGAAAGAGCCTGATTTTTTATTTTCTTTCTGAACATCCCGCCAAAACCGAGAATTGTAAACGCAATAAGGTAATCAAGAAGTGCAACCGCAATGTATGCAGGAATTGTTTTCACATAGCTGAAAGCAGAAAGACCTGAAATCAGCTGAAAAACCGACAGTACAAAGCCTGAAAAAGCACCCCATTTGAGTCCATGGCGGTAAGACAAAACAATTATCGGCACCTGACAGAATGCAGTTATTGACCCACCCTGGGGCAATTTAAAAATCGTGATTACGCTCAATACACAAGAAAGAGCAACCATAATTGCGCACTCTGTTAGAATCCTTGTTCTTTTTAAACTATCTGACATAATTATACATCCTTTCAAGAACAAAAGAGAAAATGAATCGGTTAAAAAGAAAATCCGTATAGCGTTTGCTATACGGACAAAGGTCGAATTTTACTTATTCCCTACGTCGGCATTATCCGTATCAGGTTATCAGGGTCAAAGGAAAACTATCCTTACTCTCAGCCGAATTTCATCAGCACCCCTTAAGTTCTGTTAAATTTTAAATTGTTATTTTTTAAGACGTCTTGTGAAAAGTATAAATCTAAAAAATGATTTTGTCAACAGTTTTTTATTTATTAAGCAAAAAATCCGCAAGACGTTCTGAAGATTTGCCGTCAAAGAAATCAAAATTAAATTCTCTGAACGCGGCATTTTTATCTTCTGCAAAGTCATTTTCTTTGATTGCTTTTATCATTTCATTACTTGTTTTAACAACCTTGCCCGGCACATAAGGCTCATATTCAAAATACAAATCTCTGTCATTTTTATATTTTTCAAGGTCATAAGCAAAGAAAAGCATCGGCTTTTTGAGCATTGAAAACTCCATACAGATTGATGAATAGTCTGTAATGAGAATATCGCATTCTCGTATAAGTTCATTTACATCATCGTAAGACGTTGCATTAAAAACGCCTTCTTCGGGAACAGATGTGTGTATCTGAGGATGAAGTCTGATTACAAGAGCGTATTCATCTCCAAGTTCACGGTTGAATTTTTCAATATCAAAGTTTTCAAGAATTTCTTTATCTGCCTCAGGGTCATCGCGGAAAGTGGGCGCATAAAGAATAGTTTTCTTACCCTTAAGCTCAGGGAAAGTTTCGTAAAAGTGGGTTTTTGTATCTTTAAAGAGTGCATCAGACGCAGGCTGACCGAAAGCAAGACATTTTTCTTTTTCCACTCCGAAAGCACCGGCACAGATGGGAAGAGCTTTCTTTGAGGATACAACAACATATGTATATTTATCGGCACATTTCTGTGCATTTTTTCTGACGGATGGCTCAAGATTTGTATCCATAACAAATTTTTTAAGAATCCCCTGCCCGTGCCATAACTGAACAATAACTGCTTTTTTTGAGAAGTTAAGATTTG
Source organism: Acutalibacteraceae bacterium (assembly GCA_045632485.1). Taxonomy (GTDB): domain Bacteria; phylum Bacillota; class Clostridia; order Oscillospirales; family Acutalibacteraceae; genus SIG575. The sequence continues at coordinate 7,216 of JAZQWT010000021.1, read as the reverse complement.
CCATAGGCATAAATGTGTCATTTAAAAATATGTATTTTGCTGTTGCAAGAAGATATGCTTTTACTGTGAAAAATTTAATTGCACTCGATATTCTGTCGAGTTCCCTGCTGCTGATATAAACAAAAGAGAAATCTCCTCTTTTTGCAAATTCCTGTTGTACATACATTAAACTGTCCTTAAAATTTGCATTGTGAGGAGATAAAAGCACTACTCTGTTTGTTTTTACAGGGAAGATTCTGCAAAGATGAAAGAATACTGAATATAAAAAGTAAAATAATCCTTTCACGATTTAACCAACCCTTATTTTTTATTTTTTGCCGCCTTTGACAAGTGCATCATACTTATCGCAGACTTCGTTTGCCTCGCCGTAAGCAATTACTTTGCCGTGGTCAAGGATAATCGCCTTATTGCAAAGACGTCTTACCTGGGGAGTGTTATGAGAAACAAAAAGAACTGTTACACCTTTGTCGAACATAGAAGTAACCTTCTTTTCACTCTTTGCCTTGAATTTTGCGTCACCTACTGACAAAACCTCATCAAGAATAAGCACTTCAGGTTCAACCGCTGTTGCAATTGAGAAGCCGAGTCTTGCTCTCATACCTGATGAATAGTTTTTAATAGGCACATTTATGAAATCACCTAACTCTGAAAATTTGACAATTTCATCATATCTGTCTTCAATATATTTTCTTGAATAACCCATTGTTGCACCGTAAAGGAAAATATTCTCTTTACCTGTGTAGTTTGAGTCAAAACCTGCTCCAAGTTCAAGGAGAGGAGCAATAACACCATCAACTTCTACTGAACCTTTTGTAGGCTTAAGCACACCTGCAACTGTTTTGAGAAGCGTACTCTTACCTGCACCGTTGAAACCGAGAACACCGAGACGTTCGCCTTTTTCAATAGTAAAGCTTACATCCTGCAATGCCCAGAATTCAGTAAAGCGGAGTTTTCTTGTAATAAGCTTAATGAAATATTCTTTCATATTGTCAACCTTTTCTTTATTAAGATTGAACATTACGCTTACGTTATCTACTTTTACGGCAATATTATTTTCCATAATTTCACCACTTTAAATATGAAGTATAAATTTATCCTGTTTCTTTTTAAACATCAACGCACCGATAATCACGCATATTACACCGAATGCAAGAGAATACCAGAGATGATTAAAATTAAACATTGTACCATTAAGCACGCAATCCCTGAACATACTGATGATGCAGTAAAGAGGATTTGCCCTGATTGCAAGATGAACATAAGGGTTCATATTCATACTGTCAAGGACATACACAATAGGTGTTGCGTAGAAAAGAAGCATACAGAAAACATCATAGAGATATTCTGCATCTTTAAAAAATACTGCTGCTGTTGAAAGTATCATTCCCACACCGAGACAGAGAATAAACAAAACGATTATCGGCACAACAGCGAGGAGAACATACGGAGTTATAGGCACTGCCTTGTCCGTAAAACCGTATCCCACAAGGAATCCCACGAGGATTATAAGTGAAATAAGGAATGTTATAAAGCAGGAAATCACGTTACCCAAAGGATACATATATTTAGGTACATAAACTTTTTTGATAACACCTGCACTGAGCCTTACTGATTTCATTGCTCTTTTTGTGGACTGGCTAAAAAAGTCATAGAGAAGACGTCCGCAAAGCAGGTAAATAACATAGTTTGAAATTCCGTCTGCACTTTTGCCGAAAAATCCGCCAAAAACAAGAGCCAGAACAATTGTTGTAAGAAGAGGCTGAAGAAGAGTCCAGAAAATACCGAGAACAGAATCTCTGTACTGTACTTTGATATTTCTTCTCACAATTTCGCTCAGAAGATATCTGTATTTTACAAAATCAGAAAGGAATTTAGAATTTTTAACGATTTTCCAATTTTCAGGGTTTTTATCCATAAAGTTCACCGCCTTTATGTAATTTATTTACCTATCATCCATTTGAGATAAAACTTAATCATAGATTTTATCTGTACAAATTTAAGCTTGAAATTCTTTTTACTTTCTCTGCCCCATACATGGTAGATAATTGCTTTGGGATAGTAAATTACTTTGGAGATTTTATTTACTGCACAAGCCAAATCAAAATCTTCAAAATAAAGGAAATAACTGTCATCAAATCCGCCGATTTTTTTAAAGAGGTCTGTTCTGATAAACATAAAACAGCCTGTTGCAATTTCAACCTGATATTCAGAATCAGGGTCTTTGTCAAGCATTGCATATTCTGCAAGAAGCGGTGACGGCTCTTCTCCTTTTCTCATACGGCTTGCAATAAGATATTTGAGTTTAGGCATTCTTTTGCCGAGAATCTGAAGTCTTCCGTCAGGAAAAAGGATTTTAGGTGAAATCATACCTATTGATAAATCCTCATCCATTCTGTCTGCCATAGTTTTGATAACATCGCTGTCAATTACTATATCAGGGTTTATTATTGCGTGATATTTTGAATTGATTTTTGAAAGAACTTCATTGTGGCCTGAACCGAAGCCTTTGTTTGTGCCTGGTTCAATAAGTTCAACCTGCGGGTAATTTTCTCTGATAAATTCAGGTGTACCGTCAGTTGAAAGGTTGTCAACAACATAAAGCTTGAAGTCAACGCCCTTTGTATATTCAAGAATCGAATCGAGAGTATCTTTTATCGTTCTCATATTATTATAAGTAACGATACATCCCGATACCGTGTATTTTTCCATTTTGCACCTCATAAATCATTTTTCGGAGAGTCTTTTCAGAACTTTCTGTACAATTGAGATTCTCCAAATAATTTTTTGTTTAAGAGAAGTTTTACCGCCTGTCATATTATTGCCGTGTCGTCTGTATAGAATAAGAGGTTTTTCTATGAGGCAGACCTTGCCTGACTTTTCAGCGATAAGACCAATCCACTGGTCGTGCATGGGAATATCTTCTGCAAAAGGAAGAATTTTCCTGCGCAGTTCACTCTTAAACGCCATACAGCACCCCATATAAGAATTCTTCACCATATTAGTGAGAAAACCTGTCTTTGTGCCGTGGGAAGTAAAGAAAGATGTGTCTGTAATTTTAAGAGATGTGTCAGTTACCATTGCATTGTGAAGAACAAGAGAATAACCCTCATCCAGTTTTTTTGTAACCGCTTCCACCTTATCAGGAAGCCACACATCGTCCTGGTCGCACAGGAAAATATAATCTCCCGTACAATTCTTTATTGCATTTTCAAAGTTCTTGATAAGACCTTTTTGGGGGCCTTCAATATATTTTACTCTTGCATCTTTTTGGGCAAAGCTTCTGACAATCTGCTCGGTCTCACCGCCGGGCAAATCGTCAGAAACTATAATTTCATCGTTTTCTTTAAGCTGGAAAAGAATTGAATCCAACTGTTCAGCAATATACTTTTCGCCTTTATAAGCCGCAAGAGCAACAGAAATTTTCTTGTTTCCGCTCATTTTATGAAAGTGACTTCATTGTGGGGAAGAGAAGCACATCACGGATTGCCTGTGAATCTGTAAGGAGCATACACATTCTGTCAATGCCGAAGCCGATACCGCCTGTTGGGGGCATACCGATTTCAAGAGCATTGAGGAAGTCTTCGTCTGTTGTGTTTGCTTCTTCGTCACCCTGCGCAAGAAGTGCTTCCTGTGCTTTGAAACGTTCTCTCTGATCGATGGGGTCGTTAAGTTCTGAATAAGCGTTAGCCATTTCCCAACCATTCATAAAGAATTCAAAACGTTCAACATAATCGGGGTTGCCGGGCTTTTTCTTTGTAAGAGGAGAAATTTCGATAGGATGGTCTGTAACAAAAGTGGGCTGAATAAGGTGTTTTTCAGCATATTCTTCGAAGAAGAGGCTTAAGATGTCACCTTTACCGTGTCTTGTTTCGTATTCGATATGATGTTCGTCAGCAAGTTTTCTTGCATCTTCAAGAGTTTCAACTTCGTTCCAGTCGATATTTGCATATTTCTTCACAGCATCAATCATTGTGATTCTTTCGAAGGGCTTTCCGAGGTCCATTTCGATGCCGTTATAAGAAATTTTTGTTGTGCCGAGAACAGCCTTAACAACGTGACGATAGAGGTTTTCTGTCAAATCCATCATACCGTTGTAGTCAGTATAAGCCTGATAGAGCTCCATAAGTGTGAACTCAGGGTTATGTCTTGTATCGCAGCCTTCATTTCTGAAAACTCTGCCGATTTCGTAAACTCTTTCCATACCGCCGACAATAAGTCTTTTAAGGTAAAGTTCAAGAGAAATACGGAGTTTGAAATCTTCGTTAAGAGCGTTGTGGTGTGTAATGAAGGGTCTTGCTGCAGCACCGCCTGCGTTTGAAACGAGAATAGGTGTTTCAACCTCAAGGAAACCCTGTGAATCAAGATAATTTCTTACAGCTCTCAGAATAAGAGAACGTTTTACAAAAGTATCTTTAACTTCAGGATTAACTACAAGGTCGAGGTAACGCTGACGGTAACGTGTGTCAACGTCTTTAAGTCCGTGGAATTTTTCAGGAAGGGGCTGAAGTGATTTTGAAAGAAGTTTCACTGCGTGAGCATGAACTGAAATTTCGCCTCTTCTTGTTCTGAAAACAAAGCCCTTAACTTCGATAATATCGCCAAGGTCCCATTTTTTGAATTCAGCAAAACTTTCTTCGCCGATATCGTTGATTCTTACATAAACCTGCATTCTGCCTGAACGGTCATGGACATCGATAAAGTTTGCTTTACCCATATCTCTCCATGTCATAATTCTGCCGCAGATATATACCTCGCTACCTTCAAGAGAATCAAAGTTTTCAACGATTTCTTTTGCAGTGATTGTTTGTTTTGCAATAGTAATTTCAAAGGGGTCTTTGCCGTCTTTCTGAAGTGCTTCAAGCTTTTCAAGACGGATTCTTCTCTGTTCACTTATATCAATTTCTGCTACTTCTTCAACTTCATTTGTCTTGATTTCTTCACTCATTTTTCATCATTTCCTTTCCTAAAAATACCGAAAAAACTTTCCTGTAAATACCGAAACAAGGGCGAAGCCAACTCTTCGCCCTTGTAAATATTAAGATTTATTTTGAAATTTCAAGAATTTCAAATGCGAAAATACCCATAGGTGCTTCGATGTTCACTGTTTCACCTTTTGCGTGTCCGATAAGGCCTGCGCCGATAGGAGAATAAGCTGAAATAATGCCGTTTTCAGGGTCTGATTCTTTTTCGCCGAGAATTTTATATTCAACGATTTCGTCAAACTCAATATCTTTAACTTTAACTTTTGAACCAACGTTTACTTTTTCGTTTGAGATTTCACTTTCATCAATGATTCTTGCATTTTTAAGAGTTTCTTCAATCTCATTGATACGGTGTTCCATCTTGCCCTGTTCGTTTTTAGCTTCGTCATATTCGCTGTTTTCTGACAAGTCACCATATGAAAGAGCAACCTTGATTTTTTCGGCTATGTCGTCACGGCCTTTTGTCTTGAGCTCGTTGAGCTCTTCATTAAGCCTGTCATAACCTTCTTTGGTCAGCAATATTTCTTCTGCCATAATTCAAAAATCCTCCCACACAACCTGCTTTATCTCTGCAGATTATATATTTCAATTTTATTAGTCTTAACGCGTCTATATATTATACCATAAAAAAGTCAAATGTCAAGTATTTCCTGAAGACACAACACTCTGCCTGATTTTTTCGGCAAGTTCAGAGACTGTTACTGTTTTATTTGAAAGAAAGAGTGAAACAAAATCACGCTGCGAAAAAAATTTAGCACCATTCATCTCAAAAAGTGCCGATGCAAAGCAAAAATCATCTATTGATTCGCCTTTGAGTATTTTGTATTCTTCTTCAAGAAAAATACCGTTACCGGTAATTGTATTGTAAGAAATTATACTTTTGTCCGCAACAAAAACAAAATCTGCTTTCTTCATTACTGAAAGATATTCATCAGCAAAAACAATTCCCGTTTGTTGCTGTGCTGTTTCATATTCGCTTACCTTTACAGAAGCACCATATTCTTCCATAATTTCCGATGCACAAAAAAAGTATTCGCTTATTTTTTCTGTATAAACATATAAATTCCGTATGTATGGTATGATTCCAACAAGTTCTTTCGTCATATGTGCATTGCGGTCAAAAACCGTCAGATTTATTTTCTGCGGCAAGTCCACACTTTCAAGTGTCTGACACAAAGTCCTGAACATAAGCTTCATTCCCAGAGATACCGGAATATACGTTTTCAGAGATAAGCTTTCAGGAACTGCAACAGAATCATCTTTTACAACTATTCTCTCATTCCCCGAAAGCATAGATGATATTTTAATCCAGTCCACATTATTTTCCCTTACACTGAGGCGAAGAAAAGGTGTTGCACCTCTGAGCTGAACATACTCTCTTACCGGTGCAGGCGGAATAATTCTTTCGTAAATTTTTCTGACTAAACGTTCATCACGGTGCAGAATTTCAATACAAGTAAACATTTGACATCACCATAACAAATATATTAGCAAGACATATGTAAATATTCTAAAATTTAAATATTCTTAATTAAATAACATTGATTTTTCCTGAAAAATAATGTATCATATAGGACAAATAAGTTTTTACACAAAGAAAGGTGGTAAATACATATGATGAAAAAAATAATTTCTGTATTTCTTGCACTTGTAATGTGCTTCACAATGTCAACAGTTGCTTTTGCTGCTGACGAAGAAAACACTGACGTTTCAAAAGACGGCATTATCTCTGTTCTTCTTGAAGCTGCAAAAATTGCAAGCAGCCTCAACGATGAAGCAAGAGAAAAACTCAGTGAAGAAATTGAAAAGCTCCTTATTGACAAAATCGCAGGCGACAGCACACTTCTCCAGGGTGCAGCTGAATGGATTCTCGATAAAGTTTTAGGTCTTTCAGGTGCTGACAATCTTCTTGATATTGACGAAGAACAGGCTGAAAAAATCGCCGACCTTCTCATAAAAATGTACGATGGCAATCTTGCAGATGCAATTAATAATCCCCTTCTCAAAATTGTTGTCGGTTTAATTCCCGAAGAAGTTATGAAAGAAGCAGTTGTATGGATTCTTTCTGACGGATTCGGCGATGCACTCCAGGATTTCATCAACAAATATGAAGGTGAAGGCGGAGAAACAGAAACACCTGACACTCCCGCAGATAAAGAAGAAGAAAAAGAACCGATTGATGTCGGCATAGCTTTAGCAGCCGCATTCCAGGCTATCAGAGATGTTTTCAATGA
>JAZQWT010000020.1:0-5107 GCA_045632485.1 Acutalibacteraceae bacterium | reverse complement strand
CATATCCGTTAATATATAATTATAGAAACGGGGATAATCTTCAGGAATTACGATACTGCCTGAATCACCGACTTTAATATCCTGCTTTGCTTTGAGCTGGAAAGTGAAACAATCCATACCTTCTTCCTGGTTGTACGGTGTGATACCTGTTGCTGAAACCGCAGCAGTCCACTGGAAAAGTACACCTGTATAATCAGTTGATGAATATGTAGTGGTATAAACTGTGTTGTCGGGATTTTCAGTGCATTTCACAGAGCCACCGAGAGCAACAAGTTCATCAGTTCCTTTAGCTGAGCCTTCAACCAATTCAAAGAAAGAATTTGAAAAAAGCACCGGCCAACGCATTGACGTTGCATAGTAGTTGTTTGAAACATTAACTGTGACTGTTACAATATCACCGGCAATCACCGTGTTAACATTTGTTTTTATTGTGACATTTGCAACTTCTCCTTCGGCTGAAACAGAAATGGCAAATATACCAAATAACATTACAACTGTCAGAAGAAGGGACAAGAGTCTGACCGTTTTTCTCATTTTATTCAGACCTCTCTCTTGAGAAAAATGCAGATAATTACACTTTTATCTTATTCTACAATGGGATTTTACCACAAAGATTGGGATATGTAAATAGGTTTTGATGAATTTTCTATTATTTTTTATTAATTTTGTCATTTTGTCAAAGGGTTTTATGTTAATTTAGTCAAAACATTACAAAAAGTCGCAACAATAAAATTTATAAAATACTATTGCAATATTTGGCAAATTAATATATACTATTATTATTATGTGAGTTCGTTTAACGAGTTCACCAACATTGGAGGTATTTTCCTTATGAAAAAGTTTAAAAAATTAATCTCTGTAGTAATGGCAGCACTTATGGTGCTCGCTCTTTCCTCTTGTGATCTCATTCAGGACGCAGAAATCACACCTGTAATCCCCAACGGTGTTGAAGCCGGCGATATCCGAATCGGTATTCTCTTTTCAGAAGACTACGAAAAAGAAGATACTTTTGCTTTCACCCAGAATCAGGCAATAAACACAATGTGGGGAACATACGGCATTGCCGGTACTATTCCGAAAAACAAGCTTCCCCTTGATAATCCCCAGAAAGTTGAAGACGCAATTATTTCATGCGTAAAAGAAAGCGGATGTAATGTTGTTCTTTCAACAGACCCTGCGTTTACAAAAATCGTTTATGAATTTGCAAATAATGCTGATTATCAGAACATCGTTTTCGTATGTCTTGACGGTAGCAAAACATATGAAGCAACAGCAAACTTCCATTGCTTCTATCCCAACTATGATCAAGCTTACTGCCTTGCAGGTATTGCTGCTGCAGTAAACGGCGAATCAAATATCAAGTTCACAGCTGATGAAAACGTTAATGCAGATGCTTTCAAGCTTGGCGTTAACGCAGTAAATCCCAAAGCTAAAGTTATCAACGGTGCTAAAATTGATACATACGGTGAAATCGTAACCAACTGGCATATCTATTACATTACTCTTATTGAAAATATTACACTCGGTAAATTCTCAGAAATGGGTAACTACTATGCAGGCGTTGAAACAGGTTTCTGTGATTTCGTTCCTGCTGAAGAATATGCAACAGCTGAAAATAACGCAAAGCTCGCAGATGCTAAAGCTAATTTCTGTGACGGCAAGTGGGATATCACTAAAGCAGATACAATCGTATTCTAAACAAATCTTATTTAAGCTGCTGTTTTTACAGCAGCTTATTTTTTACCATATAATACAGATAATATATAATGATTATCTGCAAAAGGAGTTTTCTGAATGAAACATACCGACATCAAAGATATTTTATACGGCAAAATTTCTCACGGAACCATGGTCACTGTGTGCGGATGGATACGAACCTCCAGGGATTCAAAAAATATGGCCTTTCTTGAAATAAATGATGGTACCACCTTAAAGCATCTGCAGATAGTAATCGATAAAGCAAAGCTTCAGAGTCTCAATCCCGAATGTACAAAACTTGGGGCCTCTGTAAAAGTCGAGGGAAAAGCTGTTGAGTCCCGCCAGGGCGGCACAGAAATCGACGCTGATGAAATCACTTTACTCGGCAGATGTCCTGCAGACTATCCTCTTCAAAAGAAACGCCATTCGTTGGAATTTTTACGCACTATGCCCCATCTGCGCACAAGAACCAATACTTTCAATGCGATTTTTCGTGTACGCTCTGTTGCAGCAGATGCAATCCATCGTTATTTTCAGGACAGAGGATATGTTTATATTCACACACCTCTTATTACCGGAAGTGACTGTGAAGGCGCCGGAGAAATGTTTAAAGTCACCACAATAGGATACAGCAATAACTATAAAAATCCTGAGGAATATTACTCAGACGATTTTTTTGCAAAAAAGGCAGGCTTAAGCGTATCCGGTCAACTCGAAGGCGAAGTTGCCGCAATGGCTTTTGGTAAAATTTATACTTTCGGACCTTCCTTCAGAGCAGAAAAAAGCAACACACCCCGTCACGTTTCCGAATTCTGGCATGTTGAACCTGAGGTAGCTTTTGCAGAATTGGAAGATATAATTGAAATAGCAGAAGAAATGATAAAATATGTTATATCGGAAATCCTTGAACTTTGTCCTGATGAACTTGCTTTTTTTGAGAATTTCTTCGAAAAAGGACTTGTTGAAAAGCTTGAGAATCTGCTCTCACAGGATTTTGCAATTCTTGAATATACAAAAGCTATTGAAATCCTCAAAGAAGCAGATAAAGATTTCCAGTATCCTGTAGAATGGGGTTGCGACCTGCAGACCGAACACGAAAAATACATTACTGAGGAAGTTTACAAAAAGCCTGTTTTTATAATTAATTATCCTAAAGATATCAAATCTTTTTATATGAAACAAAACCCTGACGGTAAAACTGTTGCGGCAACAGATTTGCTTGTACCGGGAGTCGGCGAAATAATCGGTTGCAGCGAAAGAGAGGCAGACTACGATAAACTTGTAGACGCAATGAAGCAAAGAAATATGAATCTTGATGATTATACTGATTATCTTGATTTAAGAAAATACGGCTCTGTTCCTCACAGCGGATTCGGTCTGGGATTTGAAAGAATTCTTATGTATGTTACGGGAATACAGAATATACGTGATGTAATTCTATACCCTCGCACAGTCGGTTCAATAAGATAAAAAAATAGGTCTCACCACAATAATTTATGGTGAGACTTTTCTTATACATTAATTATTTCAAAAAATCAAAAGAAGAAATAATCGGGGGTTCTTTTGATTTTCCGCCAAGTGTGGTGAAACCGCAAATAAGAGAAACAACCAGAAGAACTACTGCTGCGATCCAACCGACAAAGGGAATAAGAGCAGCAATTGTAGAAAGAAGTATAATCTTAATTCCTTGTTTGACATGGAACAACAGATAAGCAGATTCTTCCTTCTGATTTATCAATAAAACAATGACAATACCGATTGCTCCCAAAAAATAAGGAAGAGCAGCATAAAGCTTATTTTTTGATACCTCTTCTGCAGAAAACTCTGCTGTATGGTCAGTGGGATCATATGCAGGTTGTTGATACTGCTGGTATTGTGCTTGCTGATACTGAGCCCCTGCATTTCCAAGGTTAAAACCGCAGTTTCGGCAAAAAGCAACACCTTCGTCTACAGCATTTCCGCAATTCGGACAAGTTTTCATAAAAAAACCCCTTTACATTTAATATTGTTTATCAATTATAAATAGTACTCAATGTCTGTAAGTATATCTGCAAACTCCTCAACACTACCTAAAAGAGTTACACCTGCTGTTATCATTGCAATAAACATAAAAATTGACAAACCGATACATACAGCCATTATAATAAGTTGTGCTCTGAAAAAGTTAGCTCTGTTTTTATTGGAGCTGTCTGCTGCAAATACTATAGTAAGTATAAAACCAACCAGAGGTATTAACCCGACAAACCACCATAAGATATACTGACCTATAGTAGTTACAGGCTCTGTTGCTTCTCTTACTGAAAACGGAGCAACATATACAGGCTGATTTATAGGGGGATTCACAGACTGATGCATCTGTGAATTCTGAAAATTACTCTCCGGGGCTTCTGTCAGACGGTTACCGCAAGAAGCACAAAATATGCTGTTGTCAGCCTGATGTGCTCCGCATCTGCTACATATCATAAAAATTTCTCCTGACAATTTAGTTTTTCAACATTTGCAAATGCTGACTACAAAATTATTATAAATAAAAAGAAAAAATATGTCAATAAAAATATTTTCCTGAAGAAACAGGAAAATATTATGTTATTTTAAAAAAACAGTAGATTTTCACGCTTATCGTTGCTATAATATTACAAGCGATACTAATAAAAATATGCTGAAAAAATTCAGTAATGACTTTTCATAGTAATATATCAGAAAGGATATGTAATACAATGGGTCTTTTCAAAAGGAAAACCTGCGATTTCTGCGGAGAAAAAATCGGAAGCTTCAACAAAGGAAAGAAATTCCGTGACGGCGAGTTATGCTGTGACTGCAGTGAAGAGCTCAGCTCCAACTGGCACGACACAATAAAATACAACCTTTCTGATGCAGTAAAACACATCGAAGAAAGAAAAAATAATAAAAATATTCTTCTGAATGATTTTGAACCTGATCATTACTACGGCTTCAGACCTACCCTGTTTGTAGATGAAAAGAGAAAACTTTTTTGTGTAACTCTCGGCGGTGCAAGAGAATGTTACGGAGACGTACCGAGATATGTTAATGAAAACTGCGATTTATTTTCATTCAATCAACTTGAAGATACACTGATTTCTTCAAACGATAACGGCATCCACACATTAACCGTGACAATCAAAAATCATCCTTGGGCAACAAGACTTGTATTTAAAGACAGAATCACATCAAACTATGAAGATTTACTTGTTGTGGATTCGGAATTAAGAAGAATAATTTATACTGAAAAATAAAACAATAGCTAAAGCACCGGTTTTAACCGGTGTTTTTTGTTTTAACATAGTAAAAATCAATTTCTACTTAAATTCTACCTCGATTTTCTTGCTTTTGAGATATATTGTACTGTATAATTGCAGTGTGAGGTGGTTCAATGAACAATTACAAATTC
>JAZQWT010000019.1:0-2819 GCA_045632485.1 Acutalibacteraceae bacterium | reverse complement strand
CTGGATTTCAACTGTTGAGAAGATACCGCGGTCACCGATATCACGCTGTGAGAAGCAGTTAGCAACGATGTTTGAATCAAATACGCAGTCAAACACATAATCATTGATTGAGTATGTTTTTGTACCTGCTGTACCGGGAAGGATGTGGCAAGCACCGTCGGGATCAACAGCAAATGTTGTTTCAACACCATTGAACATTTCTGTTACATATGTAACGTCTTCAACAAGTTTGTCACCCTTAACCTGATTTGTTCTCATATAAACGTGGTCGTGACCAGCCATTACAAGGTCGATATCAAGTTCATCAAAGATGGGAAGAAGCTGTTCTCTCATAATGATTGTGTCAGGCTTGATGAGGTTCTTACCTGCTGAATAGAGAGCTCTGTGCATAAATACCATTTTCCACTGAGCATCTGATGAATTCATTTCATTTTTGAGCCAGTTAATCTGCTGAATTGTCATGGGATACATATCGTTTGTGTTGAGAACTACGATATGAGCATTGCCGTAATCGAATGCATAGTAAACGCCTTCAGCTGTGATACATTCATCGGGAGCTGAATTAAGGTTAAACATATTATTGAACCAACCGTGGTTTACTTTATTAGTAACGTTACCGTCGTGATTACCTGCAACAGGAGCATGTGTAAGAGCAGCGTTAGCAAATGCGAATTTTTCGAAATACCAATCCCATTCTTCCTGTGTACAATCGTTTACATAGTCACCGAAGCTTGTATAGAATTCTGCATCAGGCATTGTTTCATAAGCAGTTTTCATAACGTTTGATGCTTTTCTGAAGTTATCTTCGTTACCTGCCTGAACATCTGAAATTGCGATGAACTTGAAGTTATTGTCACCGTCATCTGTTCTGAATGTGCCGATGTCACTCCATTCGTTATTAACATCGTCACCTACTCTGTAAAAGTATTCTGTATTGGGTTTAAGAGCAGTAAGAGTTACTTTGTGTACATAAATTTCCTTGAAAGCTTCGCAGCTGCCTCTGAAAGTTTTTGCGCCTTCAAATGTACCCTTGTAATCATCTACCTTAACAAACTGAACTGCAGATGCAGATGCTTCGTCTGTATGCCAGCAGACACCTCTCTGTTCTGTGGGGTCTTCACCCATTGTTACTGATACGTTTCTGATTTTTTCTGACACCACGTAGTCTTTTTCAATTGTTGCATCTGATGCCATAGCAAAACCTGCACAACCGAGAACTACGCAAAGTGAAAGAACAATAGCAATAATTTTTTTCATAATTACTGTCTCCTTTGCTTTTTTATAAAATAAAACATTTTATCTAGTTAATAATACCATATATCAGGCTTTTTTGTCAACGGAAATACAAGAATTGATTTCGTTTTCATAAAAAGAATCCTGATGTTTTTTTACAACATAGCATCTGTCTGATGACATATTTTCTTCAAAATAATTTTTGCCATCATTATCAATAAACACATTTCCGTAAACTGTTTTATATCCTGCACTTTCTTCATCACCGTGAAGATAAAGCATAGCTGTCATCGGGTCCCATGAGTTTCTGCCGTTTTCTGAGCCGTGAGCTTTCATCGCAACAGAAAGAGCTTCTTTTTCATCGCCGATAACTTCCGTTCCGCCTGTGATAACTGTTAAACCTACTTCAAATCCCAGATAAGTTATAGGGCAAGGAAATTTTTCTGCTACAGTTTTTGCCGCTTCTGCCGAATGTGCGTTATTAGCAATATTATATTCACGTCCGCCTTGTTCATCCCATTTACCTGCCATTGCATAGAGCTTATGCACCTTTTCACGGCATAAATCAATTCCGTTAAGAGGCGAAAAATCATCTCCTTCACTCAAAAGAAGTGCTGCGATGGAATTCTGAAAGCCAACAGCCACAATATCAACTTTTTCTTCAGATGAAGAAAGAACTCTTCTGTAAAAAGAAACTGAATCCTCGTACGAGTCGGCAGTTTTATATTCACCTGCTGAAAAAGATTCAATAAGTTTTTTCTGATAACTGTTTTTCGGTGCATCTTTATAATATGTTGCGTTTTTATCAATCGCAACAGGCACATCCGTAACACCGTAACTTTGCAGAAAAAGCTCGACAGAATAGGGAGAATCAGAAAGAAAGGCGTTAATATTAACGCCTTTCAAGTCTGAGTTTATTAATAATTTCAATGCAACGCAATCGTCGCAATCTGTCCACCAATCTGTATCAAAGATTACGGGGTATTTATTGACGCCGCCCATTATTACAGCAATTCGCTGAAGCCTTTTGTACCCCAGCTCTTATATGCTGTATCTGAAAGCCATTTAAAGATTGTGTGAAGAACATCATTTACTTTACCGGGTTCTTCAGGTGCGCCGTAAACACCGATAGCAATGAGAGCATTTTTAAGTCTCTGCATTCTTGCTTCACAGCCTTCTGTGTCAACAACTGTTTCTGTGAGCATAAGTTTACAGTCATCAAGTGCTGCCTGAAGTTCAGCTCTCTGTTCAGCTGTCATTGTTGTGTTTTCAGCAAGTGCTTTTTCAGCATTGGGAATGTCGTTTCTTCTTAAATCTCTTGTAATTCTTGAACCGTTGAACTGAGGATAAACTTCAGGATTGTAGTGAACATCCTTGATTGTATCATCTTTAAGAAGTGCACCTGCAAAGTTAATTACAGAGTCACTTCTGCCTGTCTTTTCGTGGTTAAGTCCCTGAACAAACCATGTATTCTCAGGAAGGAATGAAGTTGAAGCGTCAACTACTCTGTCGGGAGAAATGTGGTTATGTGTGGGGTCTGTACATACAGGATTAACGGGAACATAATCAGCAGGAAGTGTTTCACC
>JAZQWT010000018.1:0-5912 GCA_045632485.1 Acutalibacteraceae bacterium | reverse complement strand
GATTTTGAAGGAATTACTGTTCCTGTTCCGCAGAATTATGATGCTTTTCTTAAGCATGTGTACGGCGAAAACTATATTGAAGAGCCACCCGTACATAAGAGAGGCGGAACTCACGATTTTGTCCGTCTTGATTTAGGTGAATATATAGTTGACGGTGTTGCGGAAGCTGATGAGCAGTCACTTGACGGTGAATTGTTCTGATTATAATTTCAGAAAATTTAATTTCAAATATTTTCCGAAAATGTATTGCTGTTTTCGGTATAAAAATATATAATGTACTTAAGTAAACAAAAAAGGAGAAAAATTATGGCAGAAAAATTAAAATTAGACATAAAAAAGACGGTTCTCATAGGCTTCGGATTTATGTCAACATCAATCGCCTGGGCAATTTATGACCCTTATATCACAAAAATTCTTAACGCTGTTCTTTCAAGTAACACAACAATTAACGCATGGAGCGCAGAGCTTATGGAAAAATTCCCTGCACTTCTTGAGTTCTCAAAAGCACAGGGTAACAGCGCTTTTTCACTTGTTCCGTTGTTTATCGGTATTATTATGACTTTTGATAACATCTTTGGTGTTATTTTCCAGCCCACTTTTGGTAAACTTTCTGACAGATGTCACTCAAAACACGGCAGACGCAGACCTTTCATTTTCTTTGGTGCTCCGATTTCAGCACTTATTTTTGCACTTATTCCTGTTGTATTCCTGTCAAACGGAAGCCTTCCGCTTCTTATGGCAACAGTTATTCTTTTTGTTTTCACAATGTCATTGTGGAGAGCACCTGTTGTTGCTCTTATGCCTGACCTTACTCCCTCTGAACTGAGAAGTGAAGGTAATGCAATCATCAACCTTTGTGGTGGTGCAGGTAGCCTTGTCGGTATGATTGCAGGCTCAATCATCACAATTTTCTTCAATATGATATACGGTGAAGGTAACTTTGACGAAACTGCAACATATCCTTACGTTTTCCTTATCGGTTCAGTTGTTATGGTTATTGCAGTTTTCGTTCTCCGTTTCAAGGTAAAAGAACCTGACAGCCGTCTTAAAGCCGTTGCAGATAACAGAGAAGCTGAAGCAGTTGCAATTGCACAGAAAGAAGAAAAAGCCCGTCTTAAAGCAAACAAGCTTTCAAAGGGTGAAAGAGTAAGCCTTGTGTTTATGCTTGCAGGTCTCTTCTTCCTTTTCTGCGGTTCAAATGCAATCACAACATTCTTTGCACTTTTCGCAGAAGAAGTTCTTCACAAGACAACTGCTCAGGCAACATTCCTTATGGCTGTTTTTGCAGTCTGCTCAATGATTGCTGCTATCCCTGCCGGTAAACTTGGTAAGAAAATCGGTAGAAAGAAGACTATCCTTATTGGTCTCTGCCTCTTCTCAACACTTTCTCTCGTTTACTTCCTTAAAGACAGTCCTGCACTCAACTGGATGATCTGGATTCTCCTTGTTGTCGGCGGTGCAGCCAATATGCTCATTACAGTTAACACACTTCCTCTTGTTCTTGAAATCGGCGGACAGGAAAAAATCGGTACTTTTACAGGTTACTATTACACTGCAACATTCTCTGCACAGATTGCAGCTCCCATTGTGTTCGGTATGTTCCGTATGTTCTCAGGCACATATAGCACATTATTTGTTTTCAGCCCCATAGCTTTCATTATTTCTCTTCTTTGTATCCTCTTTGTAAGACACGGTGAAGCAATTCCTGATGAGCTTATTAAAGAAGCGGAGATGGCTGATGATTGATAATTCTGTAAATGCAACTCCGCAGTATTTTTTTGATTGCCTTACTGATATTACTGCGGATGATTTTAAAAAAATGGGTGTAAAGCTTGTTGCTGTTGATCTAGACAACACCTCTGTTTTTGATTGCACAATGATGCCTGTAAAGGGTGCAAAAGCCTGGTTTGAAAAAATTAAAGAAGCAGGCTTCAAGGTTGTCCTTATATCAAACTCTTTTGAACTGAGAGGCAGACTTATGGGAAAAGCGTTCGGCTGTGATTCTTATGGTCCTGCTGATAAACCTGATACGAAGATGATGATTAAGGCGGCAGATGATGCAGGCGTCAAACCTCATGAAATGGCACTGGTAGGAGACAGGCTTTTTACTGATATTGCAGGGGCAAACAAATTTGGTGCAGTATCTGTTTATGTCAGACCTTACAGAAAAGAATTTATGATTCCCTGGTATTGGAAAAAAGCAAGACAGGATGAGGTTGATTATTTCAAGAAAATAAATATAAGCAGAGATTTGAAAACGATATATTATAAATGATTTATGGCGGTTGTGTTTTTCACAACCGCTGTTGCTTTTTCGCAAATTTTTTTTATTTTATTATCTCTTTTTCTTGCTTTAAACGTACAAATGTGCTATAATATCTTGATATTGTAGATAAGTATGTGTATGAGGCGTTCAGAATGATAATTTTGGGAATTGACCCCGGCTATGCTATTGTGGGTTGCGGTGTAATTGAATACAAAAATAACCACTTCAGGGTAATTGAATATTCAGCAATTACCACTCCTGCGGGTATGCCTTTTAACAGACGTCTTGAAGTGATTTACGATGGTGTAGATGAAATTATCAAACGTACCCATCCTGATGCTTTGTCTATTGAAAAACTGTTTTTTAATTCTAACCAGAAAACAGTCATTGATGTGGGACAGGCAAGAGGGGTAATAATGTTGGCAGCACAGAAAAACAGATTACCTGCATTTGAATATACACCTTTACAGGTTAAACAGAGTGTTGTAGGCTACGGCAGAGCGGAGAAAAAGCAGGTTCAGGAAATGACTAAAATGCTTCTGCATCTTGATAAAATCCCTAAACCTGATGATGTTGCCGATGCACTTGCTATGGCAATCTGCCACGCGCATGCCCACGGCTCTTTACTTGGTCAAATCAGATAAAAAGGAGTGACACATTTGTATTATAGTTTAAGAGGAAAAATAATTTTTTCTGACGAAACTTCACTTGCTATTGAGTGTGGCGGAGTTGGTTATTTGTGTTCTGCAACTGCAAACACACTTAAACGTCTTCCTAAAACAGGTGATGAAGCCTTTGTTTTCACTCATTTGAATGTGCGTGAAGATGCAATGGATTTGTTCGCTTTTTACGATAAAAAAGAGATGGAGTGTTTCAGACAACTCATTTCTGTTTCAGGGGTAGGTCCTAAAGCTGCACTTGCAATTCTCTCACGCTTAAGCCCTGAAGCACTTGCAGCAAGTGTTGCAGTAGGCGATGTTAAAGCAATTACTCAGGCACAGGGTGTAGGACCTAAACTTGCACAGAGAGTTGTGCTTGAACTTAAAAATAAGCTTAAAATCGACCTTGAAGAAGCAGTCGGCATACTCAAGGAAGAAGACGTTGCGGCTTCTCAGGTGTCAGGCTCACTTTCGGAAGCAACTGCAGCTCTTGTGTCACTCGGTTATACAAGAACCGAGGCACAGAATGCATTGAAAGGTGCAGAGATGTCACTTTCAACAGAAGAACTTATTAAAGTTGGTTTGAAAAAACTGATGTCATAAGAAAGGGTGAAAAGATATGGATACAGATTTTGAAAACAGAATTGTTACTCCTGACTATTCACCGGAAGACGTTGACCTTGAATTATCATTAAGACCGAGAGCTATTGATGATTACATTGGTCAGGAGAAAGTAAAAGAAAATTTAAAAATATATATTGAAGCGGCTAAAAACAGAAATGAAGCACTTGATCATGTTTTGCTTTACGGTCCTCCGGGATTGGGTAAAACAACACTTGCAGGAATTATTGCAAACGAAATGGGTGTTAATTTCCGTGTAACATCAGGCCCTGCTATTGAAAAACCCGGTGACCTTGCTGCATTACTTACAAACCTTAACGAAGGCGACGTTTTGTTTATTGATGAAATTCACCGCCTTTCACGTGCAGTTGAGGAAGTTCTTTATCCTGCAATGGAAGATAATGCACTTGATATTATTATAGGTAAAGGTCCGTCAGCACGTTCAATCAGGCTTGATTTGCCTCACTTTACACTTGTTGGTGCAACAACGAGAGCAGGTCAGCTTTCTGCACCGTTACGTGACAGATTCGGCGTAGTTTTACGTCTTGAATTATATTCTCCTGAAGAATTGGGTAAAATAGTTACCAGAAGTGCTAATATCCTCGGTATCGGCATAGAAAATGAAGGGGCATTGGAAATTGCCTCCCGCTCGAGAGGTACTCCGAGAATTGCAAACAGACTTCTTAAACGTTCGCGAGATTTCGCGGAGGTTGTCGGTAACGGTACGATTTCTTCAGAAAGTGCTAACCTTGCATTATCAAGGATGGAAATTGATAAGTTAGGTCTTGATAATATTGACAGACTTCTTCTTACTTCTATGGTAAGAAATTATAACGGTGGTCCTGTTGGTCTTGAAACAATAGCCGCCACTATAGGTGAAGAAGCAGTTACCATTGAAGATGTTTATGAACCTTATCTTTTACAGTTAGGTTTTATCAGCAAAACTCCGAGAGGCAGGGTAGTTACTCCTGCGGGATACAATCATCTGGGAATTCCCATGCCCGGTCAACAACAAATGATGATGTGATTGGAGTTGTAACTGATGGGCAGATTATTCGGGACAGACGGAGCAAGAGGTATTGCAAACACAGAACTTACTTGTGAACTTGCAATGCAGATAGGACGTGCAACGGCAATGGTGCTTACGGCAGATAAACAAAAGCCGAAAGTAATGATTGGCACTGATACGAGAATTTCTTCCGGAATGCTTGAATCAGCTATTGCTGCAGGTCTTTGTTCAGTGGGCGCAGATGTGCTTTTGCTCGGAGTTGTTCCTACTCCCGCAGTTGCGTTTCTTGTAAAAGAATATAAATATGATGCAGGAATAATGGTTTCCGCATCACATAATCCGTGTGAATATAACGGAATCAAAATTTTTAAATCTGACGGATATAAACTCCCTGACAGTGTTGAAGATAAAATTGAATCTATAATCCTTGATGATACAGCGGTGATTCCAAAGGCTGTGGGCAAAGATATTGGAGCAATAACGTATTCAATGTCTGCGGTTAGTGATTACATCGCACATCTTGAAAAAACAGTTGACTGCGATTTTCAGGGAATGTGTATTGCAATAGATTGTGCTAACGGTTCTTCGAGTGTCACAGCACCGTATTTGTTCAGAAATCTTGGCTTTGAGTGCCATATAATTTCAGATGCTCCTGACGGAGTGAATATTAACAGTAACTGCGGTTCAACCCATCTTGAAAATATCAGCACATATGTAAAAAATCACCCTGAATGTCAGTTAGGGCTTTCGTTTGACGGTGACGCTGACAGGCTTATGTGTGTTGATGAAAACGGTGAATTTGTTGACGGAGATAAAATCATTTCTGTTTGTGCAAAACACATGAAGGCAG
Organism: Acutalibacteraceae bacterium; assembly: GCA_045632485.1. GTDB lineage: Bacteria > Bacillota > Clostridia > Oscillospirales > Acutalibacteraceae > SIG575. The sequence continues at coordinate 507 of JAZQWT010000018.1, read as the reverse complement.
AGAATATGTTGAAAAAAGATACTGTGGTTGCAACTGTTATGAGTAATATGGGACTTTACAGATTCTGCGAACAGAATGACATCAGTTGTGTTAAAACAAAAGTAGGGGACAGATATGTTCTTGAAAATATGCTTGAAAACGGTTTTAATCTTGGCGGTGAGCAGTCGGGTCACGTTATATTTCTTGATTATTCCACAACAGGTGACGGACAGCTGACGGCACTGCAATTGCTGAAAGTAATGAAGAAATCGGGCAAAAAGCTTTCTGCTCTCAGCGAAGAAATGACAGTTTTTCCTCAGATTATAAAAAATGTAAAAGTTTCGCAGATGGGAAAAGTCCGTTTTGCGTCGGATAAATCAATAAAATTTGCAATAAAAGAAGCAGAAAAAGAATTAGGCAGCAAAGGACGTGTGCTTGTGCGTGTTTCAGGCACAGAACCTCTTGTGAGAGTAATGCTCGAAGGTGAAGATAAGGAGCTTATTGAGCGTCTTGCAAATGAAGTTGCCC
>JAZQWT010000017.1:0-14302 GCA_045632485.1 Acutalibacteraceae bacterium | reverse complement strand
TTTTTATTTTTCAAAAACGGGATATGTTCTTCTGAAAACAGAATTTAATTTTTTGAAGTAATCAACATCTACATTATCAATTGTTTCCTTTGTGGTACGGTAACGCCAATTCTTTTCAGGAACACCGGGAATATTCATTCTTGCATCGCTTCCGAATCCGCACATATCCTGAAAAGCAATAATTGCCGTGTTGGAAGAAGATTTCCATACACTTTCTATAATCTTGCGACAGCTTTCAGATTTATAACCGCCGTCACCCCAGTTTTTTCCTGTAAAACCTATGTATTCAAGTGCAAACGCTCTTTCTCTTTCACTTGCTTCCCACAGCCAACCAAGCAAAGTATTATTATCGTGCGTGCCACAGTAATTTACGGAATTTATAACTGTATTGTGGGGAAGGTGCAAAGAATCCGCATCGGGGTCAAAACCGAACTGAACAACTTTCATTCCGGGGAAACCTGTGTCTGAAAGCAACTTAATTACATCTTCCCCGAAAGTACCCAGATCTTCTGCAATAATGGGGAGTTCACCGAAAACTTCTTTTACCTTGTTAAAAAGTTTCATTCCGGGACCTTTTACCCATGCTCCGTTTTTGGCAGTGTCAGAATCAGCAGGAATTTCCCAATATGAAGCAAACGCTCTGAAATGATCGATTCTTACACAATCATAAGTTTTAAGTGCCTGTGAAATTCTTGAAAGCCACCACTTGAAACCTTCTTTTTCCATATAGTTCCAATCATAAAGGGGATTTCCCCATAACTGTCCGTCTTCAGAAAAATAATCGGGAGGACAGCCTGCAACTTTTTGAGGTTTAAGCGTTTCTTTATCTATCATAAACTGAGAAACATTCGCCCAGACATCGCATGAATCCATAGCAACATATATGGGCATATCACCTATAACGGCAATTCCTTTCCGGTTTGCATAGTCTTTTACAGCGTTCCATTGTTTATAGAAAAGATACTGAGTGAATTTCCAGAAAGCACATTCTTCTTCAAACTCTCCTCTCAGAGCATCAGCAGAAGAATAATGTGCATATTTTTCATCCCACTCCCACCAATTTGCATCATTGTGCTTATCTTTCAATGCCATAAAAAGTGAGAAATCGGAAAGCCATGAATTTTCTTTATCGAAATCTTTTATTTTCTGTGCCGTTTCAGCATTTATGTTAAGAAAAGCCTTTCTGAGAAGCTTCAATCTTTTTTCAAATGCAAATTCATAGTCTGCAGTATAAGGAGTCCCTTTGTATATATTTTCCTCATAGTCTTCCTTTGTACAAAGACCGTCTTCATATAAAGCTTTAGGATCAATAAAAAGAATATTTCCTGCAAAAGCGGATGCCGAACAATAAGGGGAATTCGCTTTATCTACGGGGTTAAAAGGCAAAACCTGCCAATACCCGAAATTCATTGATTGCAGCTTATCAATAAAATATCTGCAGTTTTCATCAAAAACACCGATACCATAATCTGAAGGAATGGTAGAAATATGCATAAGCACCCCTGCACCACGTTTATTTAACATAAAAACACCCCTGTGTAAAAATTTAGCATTCCGTTTAAATGTAACTATGTAAGTTTATCATATAGCTGATTTGTTGCCAATATGTTTTTACTGATAAAAATTCCGATAAAAAACATCAATAAGATATGATATTATCTGACTACCGAAGAATGACTGTATATGTAGAACTCTTCCTGACTTGGCATCCATAACTTTTCTTTTTTCGGAAAAGTCTTATCAAACACTTCTACAGCAGATATGTCTTCGCAACAGTCAGCAGCTGTTGAGGGTATATACATCCACTTTTTACCGTCAAGCACGCCGGGAACAAGTTCGCAAACCAAAAGTGCTGTGGGAAAGTTTCCGTCAACTACAAAACTTACGTTTTTCTTTTTACAGCTGACAAATCCGCGGCTTACATAATTGCCGGGATTGCCGAAGTTGATGTTCACATCATATCCCATTTTTCGTGCGACTTCAAATGAATGCTCAATCAGAATTTTGCCAAGTTTCTGTCTTTGATATTCCGGCGCGACACAAAGCGGACCAAAAGAAAGAATTTCTTTTTTATTACCGTTTTCATCTTCAAGCCACGCTTTCGTGTACATAATATTGCCGATAATTTCTCCGTCATTTTCGAGTACGAAAGCAAGTTCAGGAATGAAGTCAGGATGATTTCGCATCATGTGAACAAAATAATGTTCATCAGCGCCGGGCTTGTACACATTCCAGAAAGCTTCACGAGTCAATTCTTCAACAGCTCTGTAATCTTTTTCAGTTTCTAAACGTATTGTTAATTTGTTCATTTTTTATCTCCTGAATTACTCAAAACACTCAATCACATCTGAACCTGATTTGATAAGTGCGATGAATTCATCTATTTCAGCATGGATTTCGTAAGTGCCTTTTGTGTAGATTTTCTTATCTTTCGTAAGTATCCATTCACCATCGGGGATATACACGGTTTTTACTGTCTGACCTTGCTCTACAATCGGTGCAAAAATAATATCATCACCGAACATATACTGGCTGTCAAGCGTGTAACACTTTTCATCATCAGGATATTCGAAGAACATAGGTCTCATTACGGGATAGCCTTTTTCACTTGCAATATCCATTTGTCCCTGAATATACGGTCTTAACTTTTCGCGGATGAAAATCAGGTTTTTGAGAATGTGGAAATTCTCATCACCAAAACTCCATATTTCATTCGGGTCTCCGCTTGGCTCTTTAAGTCCCGGAGTTGGCTCAAAATGGCGTATACGTGAACCGTGAAGCCTCATAACCGGGCTGAAAAGTCCGAACTGGAACCAACGGACAATCAGCTCTTTAAAGTAGTCACTTCTGATGTCAGCACCATAAAAACCGCCGATATCAGTATTCCACCAGGGAATTCCGCACATAGCCATATTAAGTCCCGCTTTAACCTGACAAGCAAGGCTTTCAAAAGTTGATTCAATATCACCTGACCACACGAGGGATGCAAATTTCTGACTTCCCAGATATGCACAACGGGTGAGAGTGATTATGTCATCTCTGCCAATGGATTTGAATCCTTCATAAGCCATTTTTGAGTAGTAATAGGGGTATAAAAGTCCCACCATATCAGCACGGCCTTTGTACCAGATTAAGTTATCAAAATGTTCGGGATGAATTTCAGGCTCTGCTTCATCAAACCACAGTGCATCAACACCGTTGTCAATATAATTTTCCTTTAATTTGTTCCAGACATACTCTCTTGTAGCAGGATTTGTGACATCAATTTCATTCTGCCAACCGTAGAAATCGAAAACTCTGTCAGCACCGCGTGCAGTACGCATAAGCATATTGTTATTCCGCATAAAGTGATAGTTTTCACTACCGCCATTTATTGTAGGCCACATCGAAACAACAAGTTTTGTATTCATGCTGTGGAGCTCATCCGTCATAGCCTTTACATCGGGCCAGTATTTTGGGTCAAATTTATAATCGCCTTGTTCTGTCCAATGGAAATAGTCAGCAATAATAACAGAAAGAGGAATGCCCAGCTCTTTATATTTTCTTGCTACAGAAAGAAGCTCTTCCTGAGTTTCATAACGGAGTCGGCACTGCCAGAAACCGGTCGCCCATTCAGGCATTTTCGGTGCATAACCTGTTAAATCTGAAAGTGTTGTGCATACTTCTTTCGGATTACCTGCAATAACTACGAAGTCCATAAACCTGCAACAATCACAGCTCCAACGTGTACGGTTATTTGAAAGCTCACAAAGTCCCGTTGAAGGGTTGTTCCAAAGAAAACCGTAACCCAAAGATGAATAAACATAGGGAATGGTACATTTGGCATTTACGTTACGGATGTCAACCGATGAGCCCTTAAGGTCAAATTCATTATCCCAACTGTGACCGAGGCCAAAGAAATGCTCATTCTTGTCCGGCTCAAACATAACACGTGCAGACCAGAGTCCACTGCCTTTATTATCAAAATGTCTGTAATTGCTCTTGAATGTGAGTTCAGGCTTTTCTTCAAGAATTTTTTTGTCATTTGCAAAGAATGTGAGTTTCCCGTCAGGCTCAAGCTTTACTTTCAGAGTACCGCAGGTGAGAGTGGCATAATTTTCATATTCTTCTATTTCACATTCTGCTTTTTGTGGCATAAGAGTATAGTTTTCATCAATTACCTGACAATCAGGAAAAGACTGAAAACGGATAGCATTATTACCGCAAGGAGTAATTCTGATAAGCTCCGTATATCGCATTAAAAGCAGTTCATTATCTTTAACAACAAGATTGTTCATAGCGCTGACTCCTTTAGGAATATGGTTAAAATCTGTTTTATAAATTATGACATTTACATTTTCACAGGAATCCAGACGAGCATATCGGTCTCTCCCCTGTTTTCCATGCCGTAATATGGAATAAACTTTATTTTTCTTTCTTCATATTCAACTGATTTTATATCAGAATAAAGATTTCCGTTGTCAAGCTTTGCATAGCCGTCAACTGTAATCACAGGCAAACCGAAATATGAATCCTGCTTCACATCAAAATCGGTATCTGTATTAACCGAAAGTGCAAAAATATCTCCTTTGTTATCTACGCCTTCAACACAATAAACAACAGGACCAAACATGAGAGCTGTTTTTCCTGCATTTTCGTGAACACCGGGTGCAGAAACAACAAATCGTGGAGTGATGTTAAAATCCAGGTCGATAACTTCTGCCATATCAAAATATGCATAGCCGTCCCGAATGTCGTAAGGAGCAGATGCATCGAATTTTTTGCACCATGAGGGAACACGTACTGCAATTTTTTTGTAATTGCCCTTCACTGTCAGTTTAACCTTACCGCAAGAGGGATAAAGTGTATTCTGACAGATTTTTTTATCTTCAAATTCGGTTGAACTGTTCATATAGTGATGCACATAAAGAGTGTCATCGTCTTCCGTATAAAGGAAATCACCGATAGAATTGATGTAACGAAGAATATTCGGAGGACAGCAGGAACAACCGAACACCTTAACTCTTTGTGTAATCGGATAACGCTCCTTGTTTTGCGTTGCGAGGTTTTTATCGTGGTCAGCCAGGTCAATGGTCAATGGGTTTTCGTAGAAAAATTCATCGCCTTTTATTGAAACACCTGAGATACTGCCGTTGTACATAGCTATTTCAGCAATATCACCGTAAAGACCAAGAGGTTTGATTTTAGACATTCTCTGGCAGTAAAGTGAAAGAGCAAGTGTAGCACAGGTTTCTGTATAAGCCTCTTCGTTTTTAAGGTCGTAATCCACGGTAAATGCTTCACCGATATGTGTTGAACCGATACCACCGGTAATATACATACGTTTCTCGGCAACATTATGAAAAATTGTATCACAAGCCTTAAAGAGTGCTTCATCCTGACATTCAAGTGCAAGGTCAGCCATTGCCATATAAAGGTACATTGCACGTACCGAATGACCTTCGGCTGTTGTCTGTTCACGGACAGGAAGATGGTCCTGCGGGTAGCGTGCAGTCATCCAATCCCGAAGGCCTGCGTAATCAAGCTCATTATTTCCTCGGCTGTTAACAAAGAACTTTGAAAGTTCAAGATATTTTTCTTTGCCGGTCAGGCGGTAGAGTTTAACAAGAGCAAGTTCGATTTCTTCGTGTCCGGGAGTGGCAAATTTTGCACTTTTTTCCTCCACGAAAATTTTTATAACAAGATCCACATATTTTTCAACCATACCGAGAAGTTTATCTTTTTTTGTTGCATGGTAGTAAGCGATAGCAGCTTCAATAAGGTGACCAAGACAGTAAAGCTCGTGATGGTCTCTTACCGTAAAACGCTTGTCTGTATCATAGACATTATAATATGCGTTATAATAACCATCCTCACGCTGACTGCTAACCATCATATCAACAAGTCTGTCGATTTTATTTTCAAGCTGCTCATTTTTCTCGTATTCAAGAGCGAATGCTGTGCCCTCTATCCATTTAGCAGCATCAGAGTCCCAGAAAATGTGCGGTTTCCATCCTTCTCTTTCATGTTGCTCACGGTCACATTTCATTGCTTCAAAGCGATGTGTTTCTTCAAATCTGTCATAAACAGCATCTATAGTCACATCTCGTGAAACTTTCTGTTTTTCTCCCCAGAAACCGCCCTCTATTCTTGTGTTGTAAAAATATATTTGTTTCATAATTTTCATCAATCCTTTTTTGATAATATATAAAAATACGATGGTATAAAAAATTTTATTATGCCTTATTGAATTCATATTTATCAAACTAATTATATCATCCACAACGAGAAAAAAGCAACAGTTTTTTACACCGTTATAAGCAACAGCGTAGATGATTTATACTCCATAAAACTATTCGACTTACATGTTCACCATAAAAACTAATTTCCAGAGTGCTTTCGGATATAAAAAAGACCGAAACCCCTATATTTCAAGGAATTTCGGTTGTATTACCTAAGTTGTATGATTAGGTGTATTAAATCGGTGTAGGATTATGTTTTGATAAAATAATAAGGAACACTTCGTCAGATTGGAATTTGACGAATTAAAAAATACCCTTATTATATTTAATCATGGCACGAAAACTTATAACAAGTCCAAGAATAATACCAATAATCAAAACAGCATTTCCAACTAAAATAAAAATATCGTTTTCAGTATATAGGGTTACAGATGACAGAACACTAAATACGATTATGCTAATACCGACAATAATAATACCCAAGCCTACTTGTTTTCCGAATGGTATCCTATCTTCTTCCGAAACACGATGCCTGTGATAAGAATGAAGAGATGATATGTTTCCTCGCATATTTGAAATTCCAAGGATAATAAATACAACCCCTACGAGAAAAGGAACAATATTTCCTGCCATAATATAGCCTCCGTCAAATTCTTATTTGTCGAACTCTTGTGATTTACCATGAATGTATTATTTCGGGATTTTCAAAAATTTCATCCATTTTTTCAATGAAAGGAACAAGGTCTGCCGCACCGCCTATTTTATGGTCGAAAACCAGCGATATTGGCAGTATTTTCTTTGTACCGAGTTGCAAATCTCCTTTTTCATCCTTATATACATATTCCGTATCTTTCACTCTGCCTGTTCCGAAAAGAAAAACCTGAGGGTAGACAGGGGGAATGTAAGTGATATTTACGTCGAGATTGTTGTAAAGTGTACCCCAATTGGTGAAGCAAACCGTACCTTCATTCAGTTCATTTGTTTTCAGACCATCGGGTGCAGTGAAAGGCTTCTTTCCGATAATTTTCAGGAAATCTGACTTCAGAGATTCTGAAAGTTTGACAACCTTTCCTTTGCCGAAACTTGCACTGAAAAACTGACAAAGAGGTGAAATAATTCTTCCGCGGCTCATTTCGCCAATCACACGCTGTCTTGAAACCTCAAACAACACATCATCAAGGTCTGTTTTCGCCAACCTGCTCTGCGTATCTTCAGCAATCAGCGCTGTTTCTTTCAGCCCCTTGTCTTCAAGGTGCAGAAGTTTTATCTGAATGGTTCTGTTTTCTTCAATGCACACGGCTATGGAAACATCAATGTGTTTTTTTATTATAAGCTTACCTGCAGTTGCACGGTGATTGTATTGAAAATGAGCGTTAAGCCTCGGTGCAACCTTAAGACCCTCAACAAGTATTTTCAGCATAAGAGTGTTGAATGTGAGCCTGTAGTCGCATTTTTGTCTGAGTTTTTCAAATTCTTCAAAAAGCCTTGTAACATCTGCGTTATATGTACATGCAACACCGGGGATTTCCTTCTGGGAATTAACCATCGCATTGCTTACCATTTTGTCACGCATGCTCATATATTCTATTCTGTCACCCTCCTCGGGAGACAGACGCGCTTTTCTTAAATAGTTTTTAATGTCCATAGTTCACCTGCTTTTCGTGGACTTTTCTTTTTTATAATCCCGCTTTTGAAATTCTTATTAAAAAGCACCTCATAAAGAAGTGCTGTTGTCTGAATGCTTCACTTTTGATTAAAAGTCGGGTTGCAATTTGTGTTATATTAAAATAATTGTAACATATTTTATACAGTAATTCAATAATTCTGATAAAAATGAAGTCCCAAAAATAACCGAACAATCACCGCTTTCATACTTAGTATAGTATAAATCAAACGCATTTGCAAACAAGTGATAAGTGATATCGACCTTCAGTCCGTAATGCTCTTGTTTCACTCTCTGTGATGCTATGCGTTCTGCTCACGCACCGAAGTCACACATCTCAAGAGAAGCGACATCACCATCTTGTTCCGAAAGAAACGCATCACTCAACAAAGTTCCATGTGTGCGAGTCAGTGTTCGTCTGACTCTTGTTTGGAAGACTTGTATTAGGGGAACATTGTTCCGGCGGACAAGGCTATCAAAAAAGGGAGTGAGTATTCAAAATTTTTAAATCTTGCTGCAAAAAATGAGGAGAAGTTATCTGCTACACTTACAAAGGAGCAGAAAAGCCTATTTGAAAAATACAAGGAATGCACCCATGAAATGTATGGTATTTCAGAAAAGGAAGCATTTGTGGAGGGTGTGAAATTAGGTGTAAAAATTATCGTGGAAACTTACACCAACAAATCGCCAAATTTTAAAGACATATAAAAATCAGCCTATGAAGTCAGACTCCCAACTTTATAGGCTTTCTTAATTATTCTTCGTCATCAGCATCCTCAAATGAGTAATTGTTCAGTTCATCAAAATCAAGAAATTCTGCTAATGTCATATTGAATGCGATTGCAACTTTGTGAAGTGTTTTCGCTCTCGGGTCTTTGGTGATGCCTCTGACAATGTTATCGAGAGTGGACTGATTTACACCGCTCATTGTTGCAAGTTTATTGATAGCAATGCCTCTCTGCTTACATAGGGATTTGATGCGATTTACATAAAGTTCAGAGTATTCCATGATTTGCACCTCATCATAATCATTACCCATTTATGGGTTAATAATATGATAACTGCAAAATGACAGAAAATTACCCGAATACGGGTTGACTTTGATAATATGTGTGTGATAAAATGTAATTACCCGATTATGGGTAATTACGTGGTATCTTTCTTGATCGCTATACACACAAATATCCCCGTATGATTCATACAATTAACTAACAGAGATAGCGAAGTCAGGAGAGGGCTCATCGGTTAACCCCGGTGAGCTTTATTTTTTATGAGGTGATATTATGATGGTTACTTTCTTTGGTCACAGAGATGCTCCAAAAGAAATAGAGCCGACCTTACGGGCGACTCTGATAGATTTGATTGAGAATAAAAATGCAACAGATTTTTATGTTGGTAACAACGGAAACTTTGATTCCATGGTGCGTCACCAGCTTGAGGAACTGTCAGAAATTTATGACATTAATTACGGTGTGGTTTTAGCGTATCTTCCTGACAAAAAGAGTGAGTATGATGTTTACACTAACACCATTTATCCTGAGGGGATTGAAACAGTTCCGAAACGTTTTACAATTTCATGGCGTAACAAATGGATGTTGAAACAGGCTGACACGGTCGTAACTTATGTAACACATCCGTCAGCAGGGGCGTGGGAGCTTGAACGATTAGCGGTGAAACTAGGAAAGAGGGTTATAAAGATTTCATGAAATTAGAACAAAGAAAAAAGCAACAGTTTTCATTTTTAAACTGTTGCTTCTGAAGATTCTGTTTTCTTCGATTATGATATTCTTATTTTTATCTTTTCAGGATTACATCAAGCCCATACACCAGATAACAACCAGTGCTGTCAAGGTAACAAGAGTATCAATTGTGATTCCGTAAAACATGGGCCTGAGTCCTGCTTTTTTGAAATCGGTTATACTTGTACTCAAACCGATAGCGGCTAAAGCGGTTACCATTAAAAATTTGCTTATTCCTTTAATAACGCTTGATAATGTAGCGGGAATTAATCCGATACTGTTTAGAATAGCCAACAACAGAAAACCACCAATAAACCAAGGGATGATTTTCACAAGATTCACGTTTTTACCATTGTTTGCTATTTTCATTTCCTTTTGTTTAATGCGAGTACTGATAAAGGCAAAAACCAGGACGGTAGGAATAATGGCAATTGTTCGGGTAAGTTTTACCATTGTTGCAAAATCTCCCGCCATTTCGGAAAACGCATATCCGGAAGCTACAACACTGGCAGTATCATTAACTGATGTTCCTGCCCAAATTCCATAGGCGATATCTGTCATTTTCAATGCTTTACCCATGATAGGATAAAGAGCAACCATCACCATATCAAATAAAAAGGTGGAAGACATAGCAAATGCAACATCTTTATCATCTGCATCTATTACCGGTGCAATAGCTGCCACAGCAGATCCGCCACAAATACCTGTTCCTGCAGAAATGAGATTGGAAAGTTTCCAATTCAACCCAAAGATTTTGCGTATAAAGTAACCGCCGCCAAAACACATTGCAAAAGTAAATATCATAACGAAAAATGTCATCTTGCCAACTGACATAATTGTATTGATAGATAAAGATGCACCTAAAAGAACGATTGCAACTTTTAATATTTTTTTAGATGTAAATTTTAGTGCGGGCTGTATCCACTTTGGATGAAAAAAGCTGTTAATGATTGTGCCCATAAACAGAGCTATGATGGATGCTCCTAAAATCTCACCGGGAATGAGTTTCTCCAACATAATCGACAAGCCTGCAACCGCAAAACAGATAGCAATGCCAAGTATAAACATACCTCGTTTTTTTGATGTCGTTTCCATTTTTCTTCTCCTCGAACTATTTTTGTATTTCCTCTTTATTTTACCACGAATGTATGATAAAATAAAGTTATTATATGGAATAGCCTGATTCCAAATAGTTATCGGAGGAAATAATATGGATTCGAAACTTCAAACCTTTCTTGCACTCTGCCAAACAATGAACTATCGATTGGCTGCAGAACGCCTTCATCTTTCACAGCCGGCAGTAACAAAACAGATCCAATCATTGGAGCAATCTTTGGGTACAAAGCTGTTCTTATATGACGGTCATACTTTACATAAAACTGAAAAGTGCTTGCTTTTAGAACGATACGCCATTTCTATGCAATATCAGTTTGAAGAACTGCAACTGGCTATTGCTGATAAAGAACGCTTTAAACTGCGTATAGGAGCAACGAAAACGATCGGAGATTATGTGTTGATCGATGCTATTAAGGATTATTTAAGTTCTCCAAGCCATGAGTTATCTCTCGTTGTTGATAACACAAAACACTTGTTGCAAATGTTGGATGAAAATCTATTGGACTTTGCGGTTATAGAAGGAACATTCAGCAAGACCAAATATGATTCTTATTTATTCCGTATGGAACCATTTATAGGAATATGTGCGAAAAATAGTCCATTGTGCGGAAGGCACCTGACAATTGAAGACTTATTAAAAGAAACCATTATCGTCAGAGAAGAGGGTTCGGGCACTCGACGCATTTTTGAGGAAAGACTGATTTCTTCAGGTTATGAACTGAATGATTTTCACAGACAAGTTTCCATCAGCAGTTTTGTATCTATTAAAGCGTTGGTATCAAGCGGTATCGGTATTAGTTTTTTATATGAGTCTGTTGTCAGTAATGTCGATATCGGTACATTTATCGTAGATGGCTTAACAGAACCACATGCCTTTCACGTTGTATATACCCGAAATACGAATGCTAAAAAATATTCAGAACAATTCCTTGGAAGCCGGGGATAGTGATTATAAAATTGCGGAGATGAATTATTAAAACAGGCATTATGCTTTGAGAAAAACTGACGTAACAGTAAATGCAGGAAAACGACCGGTTGTAGAGAGCGTTACAGTTTCTGATATCTCTGTAAGTTATAAGGGAACTACTAAAATAGAACCTGATGTGAAGTTCATTGGTGATGTTGATTATACTGTGGAATATTCATCTTCAAACGAATCTGTAGCAACAGTTGACAAAGATGGTAATGTTACTGCAACAGACACAGGTGAGGCTGAAATTACAGTAACCGTCACAGATGAATACGGAAATGTAGTTGAAGATACTTGTATAGTTACAGTTTCCTACGCTTGGTGGCAGTGGCTCTTCATAATTTTCCTCTTTGGTTGGATTTGGTATTAAATTCTATAGGCTTTATTAAACATGCATCCCGTGGAGGTGAACATCACTTCCACGGGATATTTTTACACTGTTACGAGTATCAGGGACAGTAATTTTATACCCCGTAAAACTTTTATATACTCCGTAAAACTTTTACATACTCCGTAAAACTTTAGCATACTCCGTAAAACTATTTCATTTTTACACTCCGTATACGATTACCCATACTCCGTATACGATTTGGCGTACTCCGTATACGATTACAGCGAGAGATTTGCCATAAAAATGAAAAAAGCACTCATTTTCAGAGTGCATTGAGGCATAAATCATAACCACCAGTTCAACTGGTGGTTATGATTACCTAGGTTGTATTTAAGGTTTTAATTGCTTCAAAGTTGTGAATTGATTTGTGCCCAGACACAGATGTTGTCTGTTTTTGCAATTTCTTTGAATTGTAAAAATCCACCGTCCACAAAAACATTATCTGTGTAAGTTACATTTGAACAGAAATTTCCGAACTGAATTCTGCCTTGTGTTGAATTTTTATCAAAGAATTCGCCCGCATCAATCATGTTGTTACAGAAAACAAAACCATTTACATTATCCGCTCTGAGTAGCGTTGACGAAAGGCTTGTAAACTTGTTTGAACTGATTTCAATATTCGTAAAAACGGCTGTTTCTGCACTTTTACCTGCAATATTTGTGCCGATTTCAATTGTAGAACCCCAATCGCTGTAATTACACTTTTCAAAAGTATTGTTGCGAATAATAAGATTATCAACGCCTGTGCCTTCCTGCCAGAGTGTGGGTTCAATGTCCATAACAACTTTTATTGCCTGCGCCATAGTTTTATAAAATCGGTTATTCTCGCACAGTCCGTTTGAAGATTGAAGAAGCAGACCTCTTGCTCTGTTTTCGTGGAAATAATTGTTCCTGATAACATAATTATTGCTGTTGCATTCTGTGTTGTAAGCGGTCCAGCCTTCCTTTACACTTTCGGGTAAACTTTCAACAACAACCTCTTTTGTTATTCCTTCAAGTGCTTTCACGGAAACTATTTTTGCAGTAAATTCTGTATTTTCAAACTTTTTATTTTTAAATGCAAGAACGTCGCCTTCATTCAATCTCATTGCTGAAGCAATCAGAGTAAGGGTGTTACCGCTTACTGCCGAAATATAGCCAAGACCGTCATGAACGTTAACGGCATCGTCACCCATTCCGCTTATGTCACAACCGGAAATATTGAAGCAACCGTCGGTATTTACAATATGAATTGCATCGGCACACAAAGACACGCATCGTTTATCTTTATATTCTGGATTAACACCGATAAAACTGTTGATAATCTGAAAATGCGAACTATTATCCTCACAAATATATGCCATTCCGGAACTTCCGTAAATGCTGACATTGTCAAATGTTATGTTCTTGCTTTGATTTCTGATACTGAAAATTGTCCCGTCATAGACATAGTGCCTGAGAATATATGTTTCACCATTCTCGAAATTATCCATACAGCCGTTATGAGCAACACGCAAAGTGTTATCCGAAATCTTCTTAACGGATTTTATGCTCGTTGCATCCTGATAAAGATAATTTTCTTTTGATGAATATTTTGCACCGAATGTGTATGTTTCAGGGTCGCATTGTGTAATTGCTGCAAGACGGTTATTTTCATCGCAGTATTCTGCATCTTTGAAAACAAGGTCAAGGGTGTGAGTGTCAGCATTACTGTTCTGAACAGTGACAATTGAAGCGAGGGGACTTTCTTCCCAGCTCCAATCAAAATTAAGGTTGCGGATTTCAACACAGTCGCTGTTTCTGATAAAAAATTTATAACCGGTTGATGAGAAGATGAACGTTGCATCGTTTCCTTCAATCAGCAAATCTGTGCAGTTGTTAGCATCAAGACCATTGATGCTTTTGAAATAATATGTACCATTGTCGATAACAAGTTTTGTTTGCGGATTTTGTGAACAGTAATTAAGTGCATTCTGAAAAGCGGTGAAATTATCTTCATTACTTTCTGAAAGTCCAAAATCAGAAGCATTAACCTCTGTCAGCTTTTCACTCTTCGGTCGTTGAATATAGAATTTTGTTCCGTTTGCACCGTTTATCTCATCTGCCGTTCTGTTTTCGTTTAAATTATCAAGCACTTCAACAAGTACGTCAGGTTTTTGGGGTGCTGTTACAGATGACGTGAACAACAATAATATTGAAGCAATAAATGAAACTAATTTCAGG
>JAZQWT010000016.1:0-5172 GCA_045632485.1 Acutalibacteraceae bacterium | reverse complement strand
CTTAAAAACCTTAAAGCCGGTGTAAATTGTGCAGATGCAGACAAAGCGGCACGTGACGTTATAAAGAATGCAGGCTACGGAAATTATTTCGGCCATTCACTCGGTCACGGTGTGGGAATTGTAGTGCATGAAAATCCTAACCTTTCCCCGAAATCAAAAGCAGAATTGAAAGTCGGCAACGTGGTAACAGTTGAGCCCGGAATTTATATCCCCGATGAATTCGGAGTGAGAATTGAAGATTTTGTTGTGATTACGGAAACAGGATACGAGAATCTTACGTCCTCACCTAAAAATCTCATAATCTTATAAAACAAACCTCGCAGAGTGATAAATTCTGCGGGGTTTTTGAATTTTTTGTTAACATTTTCATTTTTGCAGAAAAATTCTACCGTTTTCGGTAGAAAAAACAGGCTGTCCGCACTATTTATGGAGGGGTGTATTATAAATAGAAAGGACGTACAAAGCTTGAGTGAAAACAAAAGATATTACTGGTACAAAATGAAAACGGATTTCTTCGACGAAAAGATAATCAAATTTTTAAGGCTTCAGTCAGATGGCGATACACTCGTTTTGCTGTTTCAGCAGATAATGCTCTATTCCCTGAAAACAGACGGATATCTGTACTATGAGCAGATGCTTCCCACATTCGGAGATGAGCTTGCCCTTGCAATAAATGCAAAAAGTGATATGGTAAAAGCCTTGCTGGATATACTTCTTGCATACGGCGCAATTATAAAAACAGACGATAATACATATTATATAAGCTTCCTTGAAGATTGCGTAGGGTCGGAAACAAGAGCTGCAGCAAGAATGAGAAACAAAAAGAAAGAACAAAACGAAAATATTTCGCCTGAAAGCGAAAATTTTTCGCCAAAGCCCGAAAATTTTTCACCAGAGATAGAGAAAGAGAAGAGTAAGAGTAGAGATAGAGTAAGAGAAGATAAGAACACTTCCGCTTTTTCTTTTCAGAAAAAAAGCGGAAGTGTTAATGTGCAAAACGTAAATTTTCAGGATAAATCAGCTGAACAGAAGCATAATTCCGCGGCTGAGAAAAAGCCGCCGCAGAATTATGAAATTGAGGCTTTCCTGAAAAGGAATAACCTGACCTACGAAGATTTTATGCCCTCATTTGTGCGGGAGTAAATTATAACTATGATATTCTGCCGTGCTGTTACAGGCAAATTGTTAACAATTCGCTCTCAAAATGTAAACAAATTTGTACAACTGTTGAAGATGCTTCAAAAATATGGTAAACTATAATCCAGCATAATACCCGGGAGGATTTTTTTATGGATAAAAACAGAAACTTTTCAGAGATTACTCCTGAAATTTTGAAATATACAGATAAAAGCATCGATGAAGGCA
Source organism: Acutalibacteraceae bacterium (assembly GCA_045632485.1). Taxonomy (GTDB): domain Bacteria; phylum Bacillota; class Clostridia; order Oscillospirales; family Acutalibacteraceae; genus SIG575. The sequence continues at coordinate 3,807 of JAZQWT010000016.1, read as the reverse complement.
GAATTGAACCTGCCTTGTACGTTGAGCATAAGGTTAACAGAGGTTTACGTGATTTAAACGGTAAAGGCGTTTTAACAGGTCTTACCGAGATTTCTGAAATTATCTCAAAAAGAGAAGTAAACGGTGAAGAAATCCCTTGTGAAGGCGAATTGTATTACAGAGGATATAATATCTTCGACCTTGTTCAGGGCTTTGTAGGTGAAAAAAGATTCGGCTTTGAGGAGATTATCTATCTCCTTATCTGCGGAAGCCTTCCTACAGAAGAGGAGCTTTCTGAATTCAATTCAGTTCTTGCAAGCTACCGTTCTCTTCCCAACTCATTTGTAAGAGATATTATTATGAAAGCCCCCAGCGAGGATATGATGAACTCTCTTGCAAGAAGCGTCCTGACACTTTATTCTTATGATAAAAACGCAAACGATACTTCAATTTCAAACGTTTTAAGGCAGTGTCTTCAGCTTATTGCAATGTTCCCGTTGCTTTCTGTTTACAGCTATCAGGCTTATGAGTATTACATCCGTGAAAAAGGCTCTTTCTTTATTCACGAGCCTAAAAAAGAGCTTTCAACTGCAGAAAACCTTCTTCATATGTTGAGAATTGACAGTAAATATACAGAGCTTGAAGCAAAAATCCTTGACCTTGCTCTTGTGCTTCACGCAGAGCATGGCGGCGGTAATAACTCAACCTTCACAACTCACGTTGTTTCTTCATCAGGTACAGATACTTACTCTGCTATCGCTGCGGCACTTGGCTCACTTAAAGGACCGAAGCACGGCGGTGCCAATATCAAGGTTTGCCAGATGTTTGATAACATCAAAGAAAACGTCAAAGACTGGGAAGATGAAGAAGAAATCAGAGCATATGTTCAGAAAATTCTTCATAAAGAAGCCTTTGATAAAGCAGGTCTTGTTTACGGTATCGGTCACGCAATTTATTCTGTTTCAGACCCTCGTGCAAAGGTTTTCAAAGGATATGTTGAGAAGCTTTCTGAAGAAAAAGGTATGACTAAAGAATATAAACTGTATTCCGCAGTTGAGAGAATTGCCCCTGAAATTATTGCAAGTGAAAGAAAAATGTATAAAGGTGTCAGCGCAAACGTTGACTTCTACAGCGGTTTTGTTTACGATATGCTGGGACTTCCCAGAGAACTTTATACACCTATTTTTGCTGTTGCAAGGATTGCAGGCTGGTCTGCTCACAGAATCGAAGAGCTTATAAACGGCGGTAAAATTATCCGTCCTCAGTATAAAGCAGTTCTTCCCAGACGTGAATACGTAAACCTGAAAAACAGATAAAAAATTAACCCCTTGCATTTAACTGCAAGGGGTTCGCTTATGTAAGTGTCTTTGATGGGGGTAAGATATAAAGCCACATAAACATAAGCGGCAGAAATAAATCTTATTTCCACAAAAACATTATACACCATAATTCCGAAAAGTCAATATTAAAATTTCAATAAAGAAAAATAAACGTTTGTGTCTGCTGACAAAATTATGCTTATTTTATTTATTCTTGTCAACGAAAAACGAGTATGATATAATATGAAAAACAACTTTTCAGGGTGATATTATGACAGAAGTTGCAGCAGCACTTATATGGAAAAACGGAAAAATTTTAATATGTCAGAGACCGCCTCACAAAGGCAATGCCCTTTTGTGGGAATTTGTAGGCGGAAAGCTTGAAAAAGGCGAAACCCACGAAGATGCTCTTATCCGCGAATGCAGGGAAGAGCTTGCCGTAACCGTAAAAGTGAATGAGCCTTTCTGCGAAATTGTGCATACATATCCTGATATCACAATTCATCTTACTGTTTTCCATGCAGAAATTACAGACGGTATACCGCAGATGCTTGAACACGTTGATTTGCGTTGGATTGAGCCTTATGAAATTGACAATTACGATTTCTGCGTATCTGCAAAACCTACACTTGAAAAAATCAAAAGGGAGTATAACTGATGAAATATTATTCTTCGAATCTTTATATTCTTGATTCACAATATTCATTACTGTCATTCGTTTTTGAAAACAGTAAAAGCAAAAAAGACCTCAAAAAAGCAACGGAATTAATAGAAAGCGGAGATGAATTTTACACAGACGAAGATAAGAAAATTCTTTGTGACGAAAATATTTCAATTGAAGAAAAGATAAAGTATCTTGAAGACAAGCACAATGAATTTGAAAAAGTGAAAAAGTTAAATGACGAAGAAAACGCAAAAATTGAAAAAGACCTTTGTGAAGATTTTTCTTCCGCTTTTCGCAATATGAAAACACATTATGATAATTATTCTGTCGTAAAAGACGGCGATAATTTCGTAATTACTTACCTTGATTATAGTTCTTTCAGAAAATCTTTGATTTTTCATAATGTTTTCTGTGAAAGAGAAGAAATAGAGTTTCAGTCAGTTAACTGGTATGAATTGACTGAATCAGACGGAAAATATTATCTGGAAATGGCATTATCCAATCAGGACGAATTGGATTTCTGTATGATAACCTTCGATTCCGTTTCAACAAGGACAGAAGTTTTCAACGCGATGAACACAATAGTTTTTGATAATCCCTGGAACTATCTTTCGTGCGTATGTGAGGATATTCTGAAGAAAAACGAATATGCACCTGAAATAATAAACGAGGAAGAAAAAGAACTTCTGACTTTAGCAGAAGCTGTTACAAATATTCCTTATTTTTTTTATGTGGCAGAGTATATCAATTGGAACGATGAAGCACTTGAAGCTTTTGTCAGCCTTGCGAAATCCTTGCAGATTGAGAATATTACCGTAGACAAAATAAAAAAGGGAAGAATTACGCAAAAATATCTTTCTGATGTAAAATACGAGGTGTTATGGACTTTTATCTACGATAAGCTTGTGTCGTCACAGAAAGACTATCCCTCTAAAATCGAAAAATTATGTGATGAAAACAAGTTTTCCTCAGCAAGAAACAAAATTACAAAAATTATAAAAAGTGCAGGTTTCGAAGGCGAATATCCTGATTTTTACAAGCGTGGTGCAATATTAAAGCCTGTAGCCATTAAGTCTTACGGTACGGATTATATAACCTTTGGTGAAAAAGATGTAACTCACTACATAAAATGTGTTGAAAGTGATTCAGATGATTTTAATGTTTATTTTATCTGCGGTTTTGTAAGCAACAAAACACGTAAGGTTTATAACCCTGACGGCTTTTCTGCAATGTTTTCTGCAAAGGGCAAAAGATATTACAACACTGTTATTTACGAGGCTGACAACGAAGACTCAAGCCCTGATGCAACTGCAGAAGCAGCCGTAAAAATTGCTTTGCTTGAAAAGCTTACAAAAGAAGAAAAAGTTAAATTCGGCACCGGTAATTCAGGATACCTGAAATTTTTCTTGTTTTTGTTTATCTTCTGCTCAATCAGCTTCGGCTTGCTGTTTTCTCTCGGAATGATGATGTTTGAAACAGTAATGCTGTGGGTTGAAAACGGCTCTTTCAGCGAAGCAATGGCAGAAGTGCTTGAATTCCCGTGGGTAAGCTTCGGAGTTACTGCAGGTGTCGCTTTCGGCACTTTTGTTACATTGGCTATGGCAATTATAAAAAGGTTTACAAGGTGACAGAAAATTAACGGTTTGGCGCTTGTCGACAAACCGTTGTTTTGTTTGTATTTACGGGTGATTCGTGAATCGCCCATACGTTCACCGATTGAAAGAAGAGTAGGGGTCATTCACGAATGACCCGTCTGAAATTTACGCATGAAATAACGGAACGTCGGAAACCGCCGTTCCCTGCGATATAACATCTGAACACACATATAAATTATAATCTGAAAAA
>JAZQWT010000015.1:0-1514 GCA_045632485.1 Acutalibacteraceae bacterium | reverse complement strand
GATGAAGCAACAAGCTCTGTTGACACAAGAACAGAGTTACAAATTCAGAAAGCAATGAAAACTCTTATGCATGGAAGAACAAATTTTGTTATTGCACACAGACTTTCCACAATCCGTGAAGCAGATAAAATACTTGTAGTGAATGATGGAGAAATCATTGAAAGCGGAACACACGATGAATTAATGAAAGAAGACACATTCTATCGAGATCTTTATATGAGCCAGTTTGCTAATACCGGCACATATTAAATAAAAAAGGAGTAACAGTTTATGTATGATAAATTAGTTGAATATTTTAATAATAAAAGTGTATTGATTCTCGGTTTCGGCAAAGAAGGTCAGTCAACTTATAATTTTATCAGAAGATTTTATCCTGACAAAAAACTCACAATTGCTGATAAGCGTGAATTAAATATAGATGATGAGAATGTTGAGTTAATTACAGGTGAAAAATACCTTGATTATCTTAGTAACTACGATATTGTAATGCAGAGTCCGGGTATTTCATTGAGAAATGTTGAAGTTAATGATTCTACTGAAATCACTGGTCAGATGGATTTGTTCCTTCGATTTGCAGAATGCATTAAAATCGGTATCACAGGCACTAAAGGTAAAACAACAACTACTACTCTCGTTTATAATATTGTAAAAGCATCAGGCAGAAAATGCGCCCTTATAGGTAATATCGGTGTACCGGTTTTCGAGAGTCTCGATGAAACCGACGGACTTGTTGCGGTCATTGAAATGTCTTGTCATCAGCTTGAGTTTGCTAAAAAATCACCGGATATTGCAATTTTTACTAACATTTACCCTGAACATCTTGACCATTATAACGGCTTTAAGGGGTATACTGATGCAAAACTCAATATCGTATATAATCAGAATGAAAATAATTACTTTGTCTACAATTCTGACCAGAAAGAACTTTCTGATATGATTGATTTTTCAAAGGTAAGATCATCAAAAACCCCTGTAAGTTATGAAGAATCAATTAAAGATGAATTTTTACATAAACTTACATCTCTTAATGATAATTTGAAAGGATTCCATACGCATCACGATATTTTCCTTGCCGTTAATGCCGCACGTTGTTTATCAATTGATGATAACGCAATTGAAGAAGGCATCAGATCTTTTGAACCTATTGCTCACAGAATGGAAAAAGTCGGCACATGGAAAGATATCACTTTCTACAACGACAGTATTGCAACTATCCCCTACGCAGTTATGTGCGCAATAAATGCCCTTGAAAAGGTTGATACACTTATTTTCGGCGGACTTGACCGCGGTATAGATTATGATAGTTTTATTTCTGATTTGAATAATTGCAAAGTTAATAATCTTATCGGATTACCTGAAACAGGTGAAAAAATTATCAATGAACTGAATAAAATTAATTCTGAGAAAAACCTTATAATTGTTGATACTATGGATGAGGCTGTAGAATGTGCTTATAAATGCACAAAAAGGGGTCATATTTGCCTTTTCTCCCCTGCTGCCTCAAGTTACAATCG
>JAZQWT010000014.1:0-1889 GCA_045632485.1 Acutalibacteraceae bacterium | reverse complement strand
CTGACATCTTTGGTTCTGGTGTCCACGTCGTTACCTCGTTCAAGAACGAGAGGCTTAAGACCTGAACGTGCAAGAGTCAAAGCCGCAAACATTCCTGCAGGGCCAAAACCTGCAATAACGGGACGGAGATTACTTTTTCTTTTATTTTCAGGAAGCACGTATTCAAACTCCTGAATTTCAAGAACATTCTTGTTTGATGAACATTTTTTGAGCACTTTCTTTTCATCACGCACACTGACATCAACAGAAAAAACAAAGAAAACATTTTCTTTATCTCTGCTGTCAACACTTCGTTTGAAAACACGTACCATTTCTATATCTTCATTTTTTATACGCAACGTCTTGGAAACGGCATTTCTCAAATCGTTTTCTTCCGCTTCAAGAGGCATTTTCATTGAATTAATTCTTATCATTTTTTATCCTTTCAATTCAGCTGCGAGTCTTGCAGAGCTTACTGCCCAATGGAGATTGAAGCCACCGCAACGTGAATCAACATCTAAAATTTCACCGCAGAAATAGAGATTGTTTACTCTTTCTGACATCAGGGTTATTTTGTCAACCTCTTTCAAGGCAATTCCGCCTGATGTTACCTGCGAAAACTCAAAGCCCTTTGTGCCTGTTACTTTAAACTCAAAACTTTTGATGCTTCGGGTAATATTTTTTATATCTTTCTCTGTTAATTTACCTACTTCATCACCGAGGAAAATTCCGCATTTTTTCATAACGGTTTTACCCATTGCCTTGGGGAGAATTCCTGACAAAAAGTTTTCAGATTCCAGGTGCGGGTTTTTCTGTCTGTGAGAAACAAGGTAAGAGAAAAGTTCTTTTTCTTCCATATCACATGCCATATCAAGATAAATTCTTGCGTTTTCTTTATCTGAGATTTTTCGTAAAAATCTTGATAAGTCCATAGTTGCAATTCCTGAAAGACCATAATCTGCAAAAAGAATTTCTCCCTCTGATGAGCCGATAAAATTTTCTTTTTCAGTAAGTGTCAGTCTGCCTTTTACACGCACACCTTTAAGGGGTTTTGTGTAGCGTGTGTCGGTTGTAATCTGTACAAGTGACGGATAAAGAGGTGTGATTCTGTGTCCGAATTTTTTTGCAAGCTCAAAGCCTGAGCCATCGCTTCCCTGACTTGGCGAAGATGAGCCGCCACAGCACATAATCACTTTTTCTGATTTAATGCTATTGATAACAAAAACATCTTTCTTTTCAATTTTTTCAACCTTTTCAAAAATGACTTTTATACCAAGTTTTTCTGTTTCAAAGCGGAGTGCGTCAAGCACACTCGAAGCGAAATTACTCCGCGGATAAACTCTGCCCTCGGAATCTGCCACAGTTAAAAGTCCCAGACTTTTAAAGAATTCAAGGTTTGACTGTGGTGTATATTTTTCAAGAGCAAAAGACACGAACGAGGGAGAATTATAGTCTTCTTTTGTTGCTGTTAAATTTTCAAGATTACATCTGCCGTTGCCGGTTGCAAGAATTTTCTTACCTACGCGGTCAAGCTTTTCAAAAATCACAACAGATTTCTGCGGAAAATTTCTTTTCACTTCAATGGCAGAAACAAGTCCGGCCATACCGCCACCGATAATCGCAACATCAAAAAACATCCTTTCCCCTCCTTTAAAACTATATTACTTTTTATTGTATCATTATTTTCTTCGTTTGTAAATAATTAAACGGATGCAAAAGTAAATTATAATTTAAACGAAAAATCCCCTCTGTCAGAAAACAAAGTTTTCTGACATCTCCCCTTGCGTTTTCAAGGGGAGTTTTTATGCTATCACTGATGCCGGTTTTATGATAATCAGTCAGCGTGTTGTCCATAGTTAGTTATTGATGCACATATAAACTATAATTTATCCTTTGGTTTTGCCTCCCTT
>JAZQWT010000013.1:0-5350 GCA_045632485.1 Acutalibacteraceae bacterium | reverse complement strand
GAAATAATGCTGTTTTTAAATTACAGCTTCAGAACGGATATTGCAGATATACATAAGAAAATAATTTAATTCAAATAAAAAAACGGAGGAAACCTTATGAAGAATTACGATGTAATTGTTATTGGTGCAGGTAACGGCGGTCTTGCCGCTGCAGCAACCTGTTCCAAAGCTGGTCTATCAACGCTTCTGCTGGAGAGACACAATATTCCCGGCGGCTCTGCTTCTTCTTTTGTTAGGGGAAGATTTGAGTTTGAACCTTCACTTCACGAACTCGCAGGTGTAGGTGCAAAAGACAAATCAGGTCAGGTTGAGGATATGTTTGCTCGTTTTGGCGGAGACGTTAAATGGTTCCAGCATGATTCAACTTTCCGTCTCGTTGTTCCTGCAAAGGAAGGTGACACTGATACTTTTGTAAATGAAAACGGTGTTGAAGTTTCTATTGACGTGCGTATGCCCGTTGGCTTTGAAAACTTTGCAAGAAAGCTGGAAGAAGTTGTTCCCGGTTCATATGAAAGTTGTATAAAGGCATTCGATTTGTCAGTTCGTATGTTCAAAGCTCTTGATGCTCTTGACGCTCCTGCAAAACTTCCTGCAAGTCTCAAAGATTTCCCTGATATTCTCAGAATGGTTTCTCACAATATGACAGAAGCTCTCGATGCTCTCGGAATGCCCAAAAAAGCACAGGACATTTTCAATACATACTGGTGTTATCTTGGTGTTCCTGCATCAAGACTCGATTTCCTCTATTACCTTGCAATGCTTCACAGCTATGTTCAGCATGGTACAGGTGTTCCTCATCTCCGTAGCCACGAGCTGAGCCTTGCTCTTGATAAAGTTATCCGTGATAACGGCGGTGACATCTGGTACAACTCAGAAGTTACAAAGGTTATTATGGAAAACGGCAAACCTGTAGGTGTTGTTATCAACGGTGAAAAAGAAGTTTACGGCAAATACTTTGTATGTAACTCTTATCCTTATGCGGTTTTCAAAGATTTGTTCGATGAAAAAGATATTCCCGAAAAACAGCTTAAAATGCTCAATGCAAGAGAAACTTCAGTTACTCTTACAACAGTTTATCTCGGCATGAACAAAACAAAGGAAGAACTCGGAATCAAGGACTATTCAGTATTTATTGCTCCTGTTTCTGACTCTGATGAGCAGTTCAATCTTGTTACTAAATATCACAGCGGTTATTGTATCATTAACTGCCTTAACGAAATTATCCCCGATTGTACTCCTGAAGGCACATGTCAGCTTTTCCTTACAGCAATGACATCAGGCGATGTAATGAAAGATATCAGACCTCAGGATTATAAAAAATTCAAAACTGAAATTGCAAAAGATATGATTGAAACATGTGAAAAGGCACTTAACATTTCAATCACACCTTATATCGAAGAGATCGAAATTGCACTTCCTCCGACATTTGCAAGATATCTGAATACTCCTCTGGGTACACCTTACGGATATATGCTTGACAAATGGGATAGCATGATTCCTCGTACAGTTCAGTATCTTAATGACCAGCCATTTGATAACTTCTTCTTCTGTGGTGCAACCCAGGAAAGAGGCGACGGTTACAGCTGTGCTTATTACACAGGTGAAAAAGCAGGCGGACTTGTTGTAAAAGCAATGAAAAAGGAGGGCAAATAAGATGGCAGATTTAAAATCATTAAAAGCAAGAAAATTCTTCCCCATGTTGTCAGACCGCAACAAGAGATTTGAAGCAGCAGAAGCAAAATTCCCTACGTTTTCTGATAACGCAACTGTACTTGCAAAAGCACTTCATCCTAAAAGACAGTATCTTAAAGTTGCTGAAGTGAATAAAAGAGCAAAGGATTGCAGAAGTTATACACTTGTTCCCGATGAAGAAAAGGGCACAACTCAGCTTGCATATTTCGGTGCAGGTAAATATCTTACAGTTTTTGAAACAATCGAAGGTATGCCTGTAACACGTGCATATTCAATTTCATCTTCACCCAAAGACAGCCTTGAAGGCAAATATGTTCTCACAATCAAATTGGTTGGCGGCGGTCTTATGTCAAAATACATTTTTGACAATTGGGAAGTAGGTACAGAAGTTGAAGTTTCTGCTCCGTCAGGTAATTTCGAATATCAGCCCATCCGCGATGCAAAGAAAGTTATTTGTATTGCAGGCGGTAGCGGTATCACTCCTTTCATTTCAATGGCAAACGCTATTGCAGATGGTGATGAGGATTTCGAAATGACTCTCCTTTACGGTAGCCGTAATGTTGATAACATTCTCTTCAAAGATGAACTTAAAGAACTTGAAGAAAAATGCGATAAAATCAAAGTTGTTCACTTCCTTAGTGATAAATATGCTAAAATTCCCAGAGGCTGCAGAAAAGGTTTCATTGATGCAAAACGTATCAAAGAACTTGCACCCAAAGATGAACCCTATTCAATTTTCATTTGCGGACCTCAGCAGATGTATGAGTTTGTTGACAAGGAAATTGAAAAGTTAAAGCTTGAAAGAAAATATATCCGCCACGAAATGTTCGGTGAATTCCATAATCCCGGTACACAGGAAGATTATCCTGCAGGTATCCCCGAGGAAGTAACAATCAAAGTTACAATTCAGGATAAAGAGTGGACTGTTAAGGCTAATACTGCTGATTCAGTTATGCAGACACTTGAAAAGAACGGTATTTCTGTTCCTTCACGTTGCAGAAGCGGTGAGTGCGGTTTCTGCCATTCACACCTTCTTTCAGGTAAGGTTTATGTTCCGAAACACCTTGAATACCGCAGACTTGCAGACTACAAATTCGGTTGCATTCATCCCTGTTGCTCATTCCCGCTTACAGACCTTGTAATCGATGTACCCGTAGCAAAATAATTTTCACAAAAATGCTCCCCTTGAATTTTCAAGGGGAGCTGTTGTTTTGTGAAAAAGCCGAGAGGGTTTTCTTTTAAATTTCTGTTGTTGTGATTCTTTCGATTTCAATTGATTCTGTATAAATTTCTTCGGGATTGTTTTCGTCAAGGACTATGAGTCTTCCGCCGTGCTCCTTGCCGTAGGTGAAATATCCTGCGCCCAATGTCTGGAAAAGGTGGATTCCGTCGATTTTTATGTGGAAATCATTCACGTGGTCGTGTCCGAAGAATGCAGCAATAACATCGCCTTTTTTCTTCCAGCTTTCAAACTGCTTTCTGTGGTCGTTTTCCATACAGGGCGGGCATGGCTTTTCTCTGATTCTGCCTTCTATAATTTTATGGCCGAATTTATAGAAATTACCGTCACGCTCAAAGGTGTAATCATCGTTTTCTGTAACTTCTTCAAAACCGTCAAGCATCTGCTGAACGGGCATATGCTGGAAAAGAATTGAAGGCAAGGGCTTTCCGCCGTTTGCTTCCTTTAATTCATCTGCACGTTTTTCATACCAGTCAATCTGGTCGTCGTGCACGCAGTCATAGCCAAAATCGCCTGTTGATGTTTTCTGATAATCATTTGAGTCAATAAGCCAGATTGCAAAAGCATCTTTGTCTGATTTACTGCTTTTAATAGTAACGCAGCAGTTACCGCAACCGTAAACGTCAGCATCGTTAAGATTAGAACGGCAGTTGGGGTATTCCATATACTGCATCATCTGAAATTCTGTGTGAAAGCCCTCTTCACCGTCGTGGTTTCCGAAAACAACGCAGAGAGGAATATTTTTCTCGCGGATTTTTGCCGTGATTCTCTGAATTGTACTTTGCACATAATCGTAAGTGAATTCTTCCCAATATCCGCTGATGTTGTCACCGCCGAAAACAACAAGGTCAGGGTTTGTTTTTTCAACAAGCTTTTCAATAACGTTGATTGTTTCCTTGTCACGGCTTTCCGGGATTTCCCTGTTTTCATCGTCGTCCATTACAGGCTCAACGTCATGGATATCAGTAATATGTAAAATTTTGAATTTACCGTCTTCACTGAATTTAAGCGGAGATGGTTTTTCTCTTTTAAACTTCGCTGAATTCCATTTATGAGGCTCACCCATAGCCAATGAAAGAGGGAGAGTGAAACCTGCAAAAAATGATTTTAAAAATTTATTCATCATAAACACCTCAGTTTGAAATCTTTTATCAGCATAGCACAAAGATGATGAAAAATCAAGAATACAGGTTGACATTTTATGTAATTGTGATATATTTAAACTATACTTATCCGGAGGTGTTTTTTATGATATTTGATACCGTAAAAAATATGAATTACTATGTAAAAATGATGCCCGAACTGGAACAGATTCAGAAGTTCCTTGAAGAGTACACAAAAGGTGAAATGAAAATGGAACGTATCGACCTTGACGGTGATAATCTCTTTGTTTCTCCTGCAACATATTTCCCCAAGGAACACGAGGGCGCAGAATACGAATCTCACATAAAATATGCTGACGTTCAGGTTGTTCTCAAGGGCAGAGAATATATCGGTGTTACCCCCCTTGATACCTGCACAGTTACAAAACCCTTTGAAGATGGCGGAGACATTGCTTTCTACACAAGCGAAACAGGAACACTCTGTCTTATGGAAGCAGGTTCTTTCCTTGTGCTTTATCCTCAGGATGCACATATGCCCTGCCTTAAAGTAGGAGATAACGAGGAAGTAATCAAACTTGTATTTAAAGTAAGAATTGAGGAATAAGCTATGAGTATTTTGAATGCAAATTGGATTAAAGCAGGGGAATCGATGGGCGATGTTGTGCCTGTTTTTTCAAAAGTAATTGAGGTATGTGACCCTCAGAAAGCAGAAATTTCAGTTTCTGCAAAAGGTGTTTACTGCCTTTACATAAACGGAAAAAGAGTAAGCGATTATGTTCTTGCTCCCGGTTGGACAGTGTATGAAAAGCGTTTGCAGTATCAGACTTATGACGTTACAAATATGCTCAGAAACGGTGAAAACAAAATCGAAATCGGTGTTGGTCTTGGCTGGATGATGCACAATAAAACTTTCAAAGATGTAAAAATGATTGCATCAATTGAAATTGACGGAAATGTTATCGTAACTGATGAAAGTTGGGATTATGCTTCTTCACAGACTCTTTTTTCAAATATGTACAACGGTGAAACTTTTGACACGACAAAAGAAATCACAATTCTCGGCAAAGCAGTAGTTGATGCAGAAGAATCAAAAGATGTTCTCATTCCTCAGGAAGGGGAAATCATCAAAGAGCACGAACGTCTTTCTGCCAAAGAAATTATTACAACACCTTCAGGTGATACTGTAATTGATTTCGGTCAGAATCTTACAGGTTATGTTGAATTTAAATTTAAGGGCAATGCAGGTGACGAATTTGTTATCACTCACGCAGAAGTTCTTGATAAAGACGGAGAATTCTACATCGAAAATATGCGT
>JAZQWT010000012.1:0-45795 GCA_045632485.1 Acutalibacteraceae bacterium | reverse complement strand
ATTCTGTTTTGCCGATTATATCACAGTTTACAAGCGATGTCAAGGTAACTTTTGTTGACTTTGAAATGTTTGTGTGGTATCATATTTTCTCGGAAAGCGGTGAGAATATGAAAATCAAAGGTGCAATTTTTGATGTTGACGGTACACTCCTTGATTCAATGTATACGTGGCGTTTCAGAGGGGAATTATATCTTGAAAAGCTGGGGATAAAACCACGTGAGGGCCTTCAATATGATGTGAGAAAACTAGGGTTTATTGAAGCTCCGAAGATGATTAAAGAAGAATATAATTTGTCGCAGTCATATGAAGAAATTCAGCAGGGTATGATGCAGGTTGTGAAAGATTATTACCTTTATAATGCATCTGTAAAAAAAGGTACAATCGAATTTCTTGAAGAGCTTAAAAAGAATGGCGTCAGAATGTGTATTGCAACGGCAACTGATTACGATATAGTTGTTCCCGGACTTAAGAATTGCGGAATCTTTGATTATTTTGAAAATGTTTTCACCTGCGGAGGTCTTAAAACCAATAAGACAAAACCGTATATTTTTGAACACGCAATGGAAAGCCTTGGTACTAAAAAGGAAGATACGGTGATTTTTGAAGATGCACTCTATGCGGTAAAAACTGCAAAAGAAGCAGATTTTTTTGTAACAGGTATTTTTGACGAGCAGGAGCATGAACAGGATGAGTTCAGAAAACTTTGCGATATTTTTGTGTATGATTTGCGAGATTCACTAAAAAAATTATTGTGATTTTTTTTAATTTCTTGCAAAATAACATTGCAATATAGCAGATATAGTAGTATAATAGTTAGTTGTGAAAAGACTTTAATTTGTCAAAAAAGGAGTTGTTCATTATGAGCAGAATGATAGGCACAGTTTCAAGAGGTGTCAGAGCACCCATTATTAAAAATGGTGATGACATTGTTGAAATCGTAACTTCTTCAGTTATAGAAGCATCAGAAGACGCAGGATTCAGTTTTAACGACCGCGATATAGTTGCTATGACAGAAGCTATCGTTGCACGTGCACAGGGTAACTATGCAACCGTTGACGATATCGCAACAGATGTAAAAGAAAAATTCGGCGGAGAAACAGTTGGCGTTATTTTCCCTATCCTCAGCCGTAACCGTTTTGCTATCTGCCTTCGTGGTATTGCAAAAGGCGCAAAAAAAATTGTTCTTATGCTTTCTTACCCTTCAGACGAAGTTGGTAACCACCTTGTAAGCCTTGATGTTCTTGATGAAAAGGGCGTTGATCCCTATAAAGATGTACTTTCACTTGAAAAATACCGTGAACTTTTCGGCTATGAAAAACACAGATTCACAGGTGTTGACTATGTGGAATACTACGAAACACTTATTAAAGAATCAGGTGCAGAAGCTGAAATCATTTTTGCAAATAACCCCAGAGCAATCCTTGACTATACAAAAAATGTTCTTTGCTGCGACATTCACACACGTGCTCGAACAAAGAGAATTCTTAAAAATGCAGGCGGAGAAAAAATCTTTGGTCTTGATGAAATTCTGTCAACTTCCGTAAACGGAAGCGGATTCAATGCTGACTACGGTCTTCTTGGCTCAAACAAAGCAACTGAAGACACAGTTAAACTTTTCCCTCGCGACTGCCAGGTTGTAGTTGATGCTATTCAGGCTCAGCTTAAAGAAAAAACAGGTAAAAACATCGAAGTTATGGTTTATGGCGACGGTGCTTTCAAAGACCCCATAGGAAAAATCTGGGAACTTGCTGACCCGGTTGTTTCTCCTGCTTACACAAGCGGTCTTGAAGGAACTCCCAACGAACTTAAACTTAAATATCTTGCTGATAACGACTTTGCAGACCTTAAGGGTGACGAACTTAAAGAAGCTATCAAAAACAAGATTCAGGAAAAAGACGGTGACCTTGTAGGTCAGATGGCATCAGAAGGTACAACTCCCAGAAGACTTACAGACCTTATCGGTTCACTCTGCGACCTTACTTCAGGTTCAGGCGACAAAGGTACTCCCATCGTATTCATTCAGGGTTACTTCGATAACTACACAACAGACTGATAAAATAACATTTTATAGCCAGAAACGGAGTGTTTTAAACACTCCGTTTTTTGCGAAAAAATAGCATCTCCTTGCCGTGATTTGAGGAACAAGGAGATGCTTTTGTTTTTTATTACATAAGCTCGCAGATTAAGTTTGAAAATTCAACAGGATTTTCGATTGTAAATCCTTCGATAAGAAGTGCCTGTGAATAAAGAAGCTCTGCATACTTTTTAAGCTTTTCCTTGTCTGTTTCATAAAGAGAAGAAAGTGTTTCGAAAATCTTATGGTTTGCGTTGATTTCAAGCACTCTCTCAGCTTTCACATTTGTATCGTTAGGCATTGCATTTAAAACTTTTTCCATTTCAAGGGAAAGCTCACCTTTTGCAGTAAGGCACACGGGATGGCTCTTAAGTCTGTTTGAAGGTCTTACTTCGCTTACTTTTTCGCCTAAAGCCTCTTTCATAAATCTGAGCATTTCCTTGCTGTCATCGGCTTTTTTCTTTGCCTCTTCTTTTTCTTCTTCTGTTTCAAGACCTGCATCTTCTGCTGAAATTGAGCGGAATTCCTTGTTATCAAATTTTGAGAGGATTTTAAGAGTGAATTCGTCAACATCTGCAGTAAGGTAAAGGATTTCGTAACCCTTGTCTTTTACTGCTTCTGCCTGAGGAAGACGTGCAATTTTTTCTGCACTTTCACCGCAAGCGTAATATATGAATTTCTGTTCTTCTTTCATACGTGAAACGTATTCTTCGAGAGTTACAAGTTTATCTTCATGGCTTGAAACAAACATAAGCAAATCTTTGAGTAAATCGTTTGTTTCGCCATATGCACTGTAAAGACCATATTTGAGATTAAGGCCAAACTGATTGTAGAAGGTTTCATATTTTTCTCTGTCGTTACGGAGCATTGAAAGAAGCTCTGATTTGATTTTCTTTTCAAGACGTGATGCAATTAATTTAAGTTGTTTGTCATGCTGGAGCATTTCACGTGAAATATTGAGAGATAAATCCTGTGAGTCAACAAGACCTTTTACAAAGCTGAAGTGGTCAGGAAGTAAATCTTTACAGCTGTCCATTATAAGCACACCGCTTGCATATAATTTAAGGCCTTTTTCATAATCGCGGTTATAATAGTTGTAGGGTGCTTTTTCGGGAATGAAAAGAAGTGCATTATATGTTGCAGTGCCTTCTGTGGAAGTGTTGATAACTTTAAGAGGATTTGAATAATCAAAGAAATTTGATTTGTAGAATTCATTATATTCTTCTTCTGTGATTTCGTTTTTATTTTTCTTCCACAAGGGGACCATACTGTTAATGGTCTGCACTTCTTTGTATTCTTCAAAATCCTTTGTTTCTTCGTTGATGCGTGAAGATGTGACTTCCATTCTGACGGGGTAGCGGATGTAGTCAGAATATTTCTTGATAAGACGGCGCAAAGTATATTCTGACAAAAATTCTGTATAATTTTCGTCTTCTGTGTCTTCTTTGATTTTAAGTATAATCTGTGTGCCGTGAGAATCTTTTTCAGCATCTGTTATTGTGTATCCGTCAGCACCTGTTGAGTTCCATTTGTATGCAGTTTCTTCACCGTAAGCTTTTGTGATAACAGTTACTTCTTCTGCTACCATAAAAGAAGAATAGAAGCCCACACCAAACTGACCGATAATGTCAATTTCGTCGTTCTTTTCGTTTTCTTCCTTGAAAGAAAGTGAACCGCTTTTTGCAATTGTACCAAGGTTATTTTCAAGGTCTTCCTTGGTCATACCGCAACCGTTATCAGAGATAGTGATTGTTCTGTTTTCTTCATCGCGGGTGATTTCAATAGAAAAATCATCGCGTGAAAGACCCGTATTTTCACTTGATAAAGCACGATAATAGAGCTTGTCGATAGCATCGCTTGCGTTTGATATGATTTCACGAAGGAAAATTTCCTTGTGAGTATAAATTGAGTTAATCATAAGGTCGAGAAGTCTTTTTGATTCTGCCTTGAACTGTTTTTTTGCCATTTTAAACCTCCGCAAATGTGTTTTAGCACTCTCGTCTTTTGAGTGCTAAATATAATATACGTGATATTTGTTAAACTATAAATACGAAATTATTAACGGTTTGTTAAAATGGCAGAAAAAGTAAATTATCATTGTAAATTCTGACAATGTTTGGTATAATATATAATTGACGAAAACTGTAAAATAACTGATAAATAGTTAAAAAGGTGGATGCGAAATGGAAGGAAAACTTATTGTTATTGAAGGCCTTGACGGTAGCGGAAAATCAACACAGATTAACATACTTGCCGAAAAGGTTTCGCAGAAAAATCTTGAATACAAGCAGATTAAACTGCCGAATTACGACGGTGATTCTTCTGCACTTGTTAAAATGTATCTCGCAGGAGAATTCGGCAAAAATCCTGAAGATGTAAATGCATATGCTGCATCTGCATTTTATGCAGTTGACCGTTTTGCATCATTCAAAACAATCTGGAAGGATGATTACGAAAACGGAAAAGTTATCCTTGCTGACAGATACACAACTTCAAATGCATACCATCAGATGATAAAACAGCCCAGGGAAAACTGGGATAACTATATTGAGTGGCTTGAAGATTTTGAATATGAAAAAATCGGTATTCCCAAGCCTGACCTTGTTATTTACCTTGATATGCCTGTTGATATTTCACAGAAGCTTATGAGCAAGCGTTATGAGGGTAACGAGAGTAAAAAAGACGTCCACGAAGCAAACGTAAATTATCTCAACGCCTGTAGAGAAGCAGCATCGTACGCTGCTGATAAAATGGGTTGGGTTAAAATCAGCTGTGCAGAGGGCGAAAATGCAAGAAGCATAGAATCTATTGCTGATGAAATCTGGACAGCAGCAGAAAAACTTTTTTAAAATCCCGAAAGGAAAAACAATGCTGGAATTTAAAAAACCATCTCTTGACGATGTTAAAAAAATCAAAAATATCCTGAAAAATGTATCGGGTGACAATTGCCAGTTCTGCCTCGGATCTTTTTACAATTGGGGTCCTGAATACAATTTATCTGTTGCTTTTCAGGGTGATTGCCTTGTAACCAAGGGCGGAAAAAACGGTAAGGTGAATTACTGCTTCCCCCAGGGTGAAGGCGACAGAAAAAAGATAATTGAAGAGCTGATAAAAGAAGATACGCTTCAGTTTTACGGTCTTCTTGAGAGTGATGTGAAATTCCTTGAAAAAGAATTTCCTGATGTTTTTACGATCACTGAAAACCGTGATTCATTCGATTATATTTACCTTGTTTCTGACTTGGCAGAGCTTAAAGGTAAAAAATATCACTCAAAGAGAAACCACATCAAATACTTTGAAAAGACATATAACTGGACCTATGAAAAACTGACCTCAGAAAATCTTTCAGATTGCATAAGAATGACTGAAAAATGGATTGAAGAAAACGAGGACAAGCTTGAAGATGGTATTGATGTTGAACTTGATGTTATCAAAAGAGCTTTTGATTATTTTGAAGTTTTAGGCTTTACAGGCGGAGTTATCCGCGTTGACGGAGAAGTGATTGCCTGGACATTGGGTGAGAAATTAAGTGAAGATACTTTCTGCACTCATTTTGAGAAAGCCTTTGCATCTTACCGCGGAGCATATCCTATGATTAACCGTGAATTTGCTAAAAATGAGCTTTCAGATTATGTTTTTGTAAACCGCGAAGAGGACATGGGTCTTGAAGGTCTGAGAAAGGCAAAGATGAGTTATCGTCCTGTCAGATTAGGAATTATTTATAATGCAAATAAGAGGTGAGGAAAATGTTCCGTTTTGCAAATGTAAGCGACCGCAAAGATTTAATTAAATTATGGTACGATTGTTTCGGTGACGGTGAAAAATTCGTGTCAGCTTTTCTTGATTGCTTTTTAAAAGAAGATACGGCTTATGTTTGTGAAGAATCGGGCAAGGTGGTGTCTGTGGTATATGCACTTGATTGTATGATAGGCGATAAAAAAGGATGCTATTTTTATGCTGTTGCAACGGATTCGCATTTCCGAAGACACGGTCTTGCAAGGAAGGAAATCGAATTTCTCATAGATTATAAAACAAAGCAGGGTGCAGAAATTTTTCTGCTTACTGCAAGTAACGAAAAAAATAACGCATATTATAAACATCTGGGCTTTGAGGATGCTTTTTACTGCACGAAAAAAACATTTACCAAAACAGACGAAACCATTGAAATCTCAGATGACTTTTCTGTTGATGAAATATATTCTTTACGTGAAGAAGTTTTTTCGGGTGAAAACTTTGTAACGTTTCCCAAAGAGCATATAGGCTTTGCGGTTAAGTTTTCAGACAAAGTTTACGTGCATAGAGAAAAGAGAAAAATCACAGCGTATGCCATAGTGGATAACAAGAAAATCATTGAACTGTGTGCTTCGGAAAATGCAGAAAAATTTGTTACTTCCGTGCTTGATAAAATCGGTGCTGATAAAACGGATATTTATTTGCCGATGATATCAGATATTTGTGATTCTTCTTGCAAAATCACACGAGGTATGGTATACTGTTCTAATGAAAATTCAGAACGAGAAATTGGCGAAAATGTGTTTCTTTCGCTTAATCTGGAATAAGGTGACACGATGATTTATGTATTTATGGCAGACGGTACGGAAGAAGTAGAAGCAGTAGCAACAATCGATATGTTAAGACGTGCCGAACTTGATGTTATGACATTGGGAATAGGTTCACAGATGGTGGTAGGTTCTCATGGAATCGGGCTTGTTTGTGATGCTGACATAAAAAATATTCAGCCTGACGAAACTCTGCAGGCAGTAGTGATTCCCGGAGGTATGCCGGGCACGCTCAATATCGAAAAAAACGCTCAGGCTCAGGCTTTTATAGATTATGCAAACGAAAATTCAAAGCTTATCTGTGCTATTTGTGCAGCACCATCAGTGCTTGGTCATAAAGGATTGCTCAAAGGTAAAAAAGCAACATGCTTCCCCGGCTTTGAAAAAGAACTTGAAGGTGCAATTTTCACAGATGAGGGTGTTGTGGAAGACGGCAACATTATTACTGCAAAAGGTGCAGGCGTTGCAATTGAATTTGGTCTTAAAATTGCAGAGCGTTTTGCAGGAAAAGAAGAAGCAGATAAAATATATACTTCAATACAGAAATGAGTTTATTAAGGAAAGAGTGATTTAAATGGCTGATTTTAACAATCCGAATAGAAATCAGAGGCCGAATTTCAATCCGGCAGTAAATCCCAATAGAAATAATGCTCCTCATAACGGAATTTCCAGAAGACAGAAAGTAGAAAATTTTGTTGTGAATATTGATGAGAACCGAAAGGCAGATACAATACCTAACCGCCCGAAAGCAAAAGGGGAGGTATATTTTGCCAATTACCAGCGTTCTGCAGGTGATACTTCTGTGAAAAGGTATACGGGCGGTGCAAACAACCAGCAGCGTCAGAGACAGGGTGTATCCGGAGATGTGTCTATTAACAGAAATAACAATTCTAAAGCCTCTGTTAATATGTTTGAAAATTCAGGTAAGAATGCATCATCAGGAAAAACAGGAAATAAACGAAAGAAAAAAAGACTTTCTGCTGATGAACTGTTGAAATTCAGGAAGATTTATTCAAGAACAATGCTTATCTCGATGGTCTTTGTTCTCATATTTACAATAGTTTTTTCAGTTATCGGTATTGACTGCATTAATGATGCTCTTGCGTTATCTGTTACAGACGAAGAAATCGAAATCGTAGTTCCTGATAAAATTACAACATCAGAGGCAATTGACCTTTTCCATGAAAAAGGATTAATAAAGGTGCCGTGGTTCAGCAAATTCTTTGCAACCTTCCGAGGATATGATGAAGATGGTATTAATTATTATGTCAATGGAGAAAAGAGACTTAAGCCGTATATAGGCGGAACATATTACCTTTCACGTGAAATGGGTGTAGAGGGTATGCTTAATATTCTTCTTGACAATTCAGTAACATCAGAGCAGACGGTAAGCATTACTTTTCCTGAAGGTTATACGATTGCACAGATTGCAAACAGACTTGAAGATTACGAAATTCTGACAAACAGTAATAAATTTGTAGGCGCCGCAGGTTATGATTACAAATATGATTTCCTTGATAACCCCAATAAAGGTACTGCACTCAAGCTTGAAGGATATCTTTTCCCTGACACATATGATATGTATATCGGTGAAAGCTCATCAAGTATTATAAAACGTTTCCTTGAAAACTTTAACGAAAAATGGACTACGGATTATAAGGCACGAGCAAAAGAATTGGGCTATACAACAAGCGAAATTTTAACTATTGCTTCAATCATTCAGAAAGAAGCAGCAGGTCAGAGTCAGATGGCAGATATTTCTTCTGTTATTCATAACCGTCTTAATAATTCTTCAGTTTATCCCATGCTTCAGTGTGATTCAACTGAACTTTATGTAACAAATCACCTCAGTGATTTACTCGGAGAGAAAAAAGCGAAAAAGTATCTCGATAAATATGATACAGCAGTTTGTATGGGTCTTCCCGAAGGTCCTATATGTAATCCCGGGGAAGATGCTATTCACGCAGCTTTGTATCCGTCTGACACATCATATCTTTACTTCTGCCACGACAAAAGCGGTAAAGTTTACTACGCAACAACAGACATTGAACATCAGCAGAATGTAGCAAGAATCTCATAAAAAGGATGATATTTTTTTGATTAAGGATTTTGTAAAACCGGAGGTTCTTGCTCCGGCAGGTGATTGGGAAAGGCTTGTAAGTGCAGTCAGTTTCGGTGCTGATGCAGTGTATGTAGGCGGTGGAATGTTCGGAATGAGAACTTCTCCTGCTAACTTTTCCGATGAAGAGTTGGCAAAGGCTGTTTCTTATGCCCATTCAAACGGCGTAAAGTTATATCTTACATGCAATACCGTACCGAGAAATAACGAAGTTGATTTGCTTCCTGCGTTTCTTGAAAATGCTCAGAATGCCGGAGTGGATGCACTGATAATTTCAGATATAGGTACTTTGTCACTTGCTAAAAAATATGCTCCGGAAACTGAAATTCATATTTCCACTCAGGCAGGAATAACAAACTATGCCACTGCAAATGCATTTTATGAAATGGGTGCCAAAAGAGTTGTTCTTGCACGTGAACTTTCAATGGAAGATATTGCGACTTTGCGTGCAAAAACTCCGAAAGACCTTGATATTGAATGCTTTGTTCATGGTGCAATGTGCGTTTCTTTTTCAGGTAGATGTCTTTTGTCAAACTATCTTGTAGGCAGAGATTCAAACCGTGGTGACTGTGCACAGCCCTGCAGATGGAAATACCACGTAGTTGAAGAAACACGTCCCGGTGTTTATTTCCCCATTGAGCAGGATGATAAAGGTACCTACATAATGAATGCAAGAGATATGTGTATGATTGAGCATATCCCTGAACTTGTAAATGCAGGTGTAACTTCCCTTAAAATTGAAGGCAGAGCAAAATCTGCTTATTATACAGCAGCGGTTACAAATGCATACCGTGCCGCAGTTGATGAATTTATGAAAAATCCCACTGATGATTTTAAAGTTTCTCCTTGGATAAGCGAAGAAATGCGTAAAGTCAGTTACCGCGAATACTGTACAGGTTTTTATTTCGGCTCACCTATAGAGAATGCTGAAATTTACTATGAGGGCGGATACCGCCGTGAATGGGACGTTGTGGCAGTTTGTGAAAAATGGGAAAACGGTGAACTTTTTGCCGTACAGAGAAATAAGTTCCTTGATGGTGACGAGCTTGAAATTGTAGAGCCCGGATGTGAGCCTTTTAAAGTAAAAGTAAAAGCTCTCAAAAACGAAGCAGGCGAACTTATTGAGAGTGCTCCACATGCAACAATGAAGCTTTCTTTCCTTTGTGAAAGAGAAGTAAAAAGTGGAGCAATCATCAGAAAACAAAAAGAAGAACCAAAAAGAGTGATTATCTGATGGAGTATAAATTACACGTAAGTGAAATCAGAAAAATGGCAAAAACGTTGAAGGCAGGGGACAGAGTGCTTCTTTCGGGCACAGTCTATACTTCACGTGATGCTGCTCATAAAAGAATCGTTGCATCGTTGAAAAATGGCGAAAAATTGCCATATGAACTGAGCGATGCGGTAATATATTATGTAGGCCCTACTCCTGCACCGGAAAATCTTCCTATAGGCTCTTGCGGTCCTACAACATCTTCCCGAATGGATGTTTTTTCGCCGCTTCTCCTTGATAACGGTCTTGTTGCTATGATTGGCAAAGGTCCGAGAAACGAAGAAGTCTGCCGTGCAATAGAGAGAAATAACGCAGTTTATTTCTGTGCCATAGGCGGTGCTGGTGCTTTACTTGCAAAGAGCGTGAAAAAATGCGAAGTGATAGCCTATGATGATTTAGGCTGTGAATCTGTTAAAAAAATGGAGATTGAAAATCTCCCGGTTATAGTTGCAATAGATTGTAACAAAGGCAATTTGTTTGAGGTGTGAACAGAATGGCAGAGCAAAACCCCATTGAAGCGATAATTGTCGGCGGAGGCCACAGAAGTCTGATGTATGCAGAACTTGCAGAAATCGACCCAAAAGCCCTGAAAATTGTAGGCGTTGCCGACCCCGACGAAAACAGAAGAAAATCTATATCAGAAAGATTTTCAATTCCTGCAGAGCATCAGTTTGAAACTGCAGAAAAATTGGCAGAATATCCCCGTTTTGCAGATGTAGTAATTAACGGTACTATGGATCATGTGCATGTTAAAACTTCGATTCCTCTTCTGAAAGCAGGATATGATATTCTTCTTGAAAAGCCTTTTGCGGTCAATGAAAAAGAGGCAAGGGAACTTGTAGACGTTGCAAAAGAGTATGGCAGAAAAGTTATGGTTTGCTTTGTTCTTCGCTATGCACCTTTTTACAGACAAATCAAAGAGAGGATTCTGGCAGGAGAAATCGGCGACATTCTTAATATCCAGACATCTGAATATGTAAGCTATCATCATATGTCCACAAGCCATGTAAGAGGTAAATGGAACAATTCAGACAAATGCCATACATCAATGCTTCTTGCAAAATGCTGTCACGACCTTGATATTATGGTGTGGATGATGGGTGAGGACAAGCCTGTTTCAGTTTCAAGCTTCGGAAGTAATATTCAGTTCAGACCTGAAAATGCTCCTGAAAATTCAGGAACACGCTGCCTTGTTGACTGTCCTCTTGTTGATACATGCCTTTATTCTGCAAAGAGAATTTATATTGATCATCCTGACAGATGGGCTTTTTACGTGTGGGATAAACTTGAACACATTGATGACCCCACTATTGAAGATAAAAAAGAGCTTCTCAAAACATCCCCCTACGGTGTTTGTGCTTACAAGAGTGACAACAACGTTGTTGATCACCAAAGTGTGCTTGTTAATTTCAAAAGCGGTGCTACAGGCACTCATAATATGGTTGGCGGTTCTTCAAGAGGTTTGAGAACTATACATATTACAGGCACAAAAGGTGAAATTTTCGGTAACTGCGAGGATGGAAGCTTTACGGTGCAGAAAATTGACCCCAACCCCGGATGTGAATATACGAAAGAAGTTATCAATACTTTTGTAGACGGTGATGCACACGGCGGCGGTGACTTAAAGCTTATCAAAGATTTTGTCGATTATGTAAGGGATGATAAAATGTCTGTTTCCTGCACATCAATCGAAACATCACTTCTCGGACATCTCGTTGTTTTCCTTGCTGACGAATCAAGAGAAAATGGCGGAAAAGTTATAAAAATCTAAGGAGGCATATTCTATGAAAAAATTAGCACGTATTTCTGTTTCAGTTGTACTTGTGCTTGCAATGATTTTTTCAATTGCAGCACCTTCATTTGCAGCTGAAGAAAAATGTAATTGCGGTGAAGAGCCCATTATCTATGTAGCGGCTCTCGGCAGTGCAACACTTTACAAAGATGCAGGCACAGACAGCGAAAAAGTTGTTTTCCGTCCCGAAACAGAGGATTATCTCAAGTTGGTAGGTTCACTTCTCGTTCCTATTGTAAAACTTGTTATTGACGGAAATTATGACGCTTTCGGTGATAGCCTGGTTAATGGCGTGCTCAGCGTTTTCGGTTCTCTTGCAAATGCTGAAAACGGCGATTCAACACCCGATATCACAACAAAGGAAGAACTTCCTACAGACCCTGCTCACGGCTTGGATTACAGCTATTATTTCGGCTACGATTTCCGTGCAGACCCCCTTGTTGTAGCAGATGACCTTAATGCGTATGTTGAACACGTTAAAGAACTCACAGGTCATGATAAAGTACGTTTCAGAGCGTCTTCAATGGGCGGAGTTATGACAATGGCATACCTTGCAGAATACGGCAGTGAAGATATTAAATCTGTAATTTTCCAGAACTGCCCCATTAAGGGTACTGCTGTTGCAGGTGCTCTTTTCTGCGGTGAAGTTGAAATTAACCCCACAGCACTTTACAGATATGCTTCAACAGCAATCACAACAATGGTTCCCGGTGTGGGCGGAGATATTCTTCAGGGACTTGTGACAGTTCTTAACTTTGTGGGTGTTTTCAAAGGCCTTACAGATTTTGCAGGCGGACTCGTTGATAAGCTTGTTGATAAAGTTTTTGATGATGCACTTATTCCTGTTTTCAGAGCAAACTGCGGTATATGGTCTTTCGTTCCCGATGAATATTACGAGAGAGCAAAAACATTTATGCTCGGCTCAAACCCCAATGAAGAACTTGTAAAGAGAATCGATGAATATCATTACAATGTTCAGCAGAAAGCGGATGTTATTCTTAACGGACTTATTGAAGACGGTGTACCTGTTATGATTGTTTCAGCAACAAACGTTCAGAGAACTCCTCTCGTTACTGCGTGGAAAAACGATTCAGACGGTACAGTAGATACAAAGTATTCATCAGTTGGTGCAACAGTTGCAGACCACGCAGAAACATTTGCTGATAATTACGCACAGGTAAATACAGCTTGCGGTCACAACCATGTTTCACCTGATAACAGAATCGACGCATCAACATGTGCACTTCCCGAACAGACATGGTTTGTAAAAGATATGATGCACTGCACAACTCACGACGGTCACGGTGAGCTTTACAGATGGTTCTGGGAAAATGACGATGCGATTCTTACAGTTCGTTCAAACCCTGCATATCCCCAGTATCTCCAGAACGATATTGAGAATAACAAACTTGTTCCTCAGGAATAAAATAATAAACAGAAACATATGTACCGCAACGCTTAACTCCCGATAAGGCAGTATTTCTTTAAAACGTGAACTTGCGGCACAATAATGCATTAAAAAACACCGATACGCGACAGCGTATCGGTGTTTTTCGTCTTGTATGTAACAAAGACAAATCCCTCTCCTGAAGGTAGTCAGGATAGGGATTTTTATGTGTTTTTTATTATTCCCAGTTTATAGGACGGAGGATGAAGTTCATATCCTCTTTGCTTGTGGGGAGAGTTGAGAAGGATGAAACCTTTGTAATTCCATGGGCAATAAGTGCATCGTAAAGTTCTTCCTGCTCCTTCATTCTTAAGGGATTAAGGAAGAAATATTCACCGAGGAACTGGTTAGCTTTGAAGAATTCCCAGCTCAATGAATCTGCTTCAACTCTGAATCTCTGTTCATCTGTTATGTCTGCGTTGCAGGCTTTTTTCCAGAGGCTGTCAAGCTTTGCAATCTGTGGAATTGTGTAATAGCCTGACTGATAGTGCCAGTCAAAGTCAAATGCGTGGGCAGTTGCTTTAATCTGACCTGCCTGAATGTCGAGAATTTCCTTGATGTAGGGTGCTGCATCTTCACCGTAATAGAAATTCATAAAGTCCATCATATGGTATTCTACGTCAGCGTCAACATCCCACTGAAGCTTTGCAAGGAGATAGTTTCTTAAATCGTTGAATGCAGCATAATGTCCGTCACCGCAGTTGTAAACATAACCTGTAATGCCGATGTCGTGCATGTATTTCATTGTTGACTGCATTGTTTCAAAGTTTGAGAAGAACTGTGCAGAGTAAAGGAAATTAATAGTGTAGTCGTAAATATATGTTCGTTCTGCAATAACTGTCCAGTCTTTGAAATCCTGTGCAATATAATCTTCGTTGTCACCGTAGATGTTCAAAAATTCGCTTTCGATCTGATTGTCGTCTATTGCACCGCAAGTGCCGAGAGCGTGGCTTCTGCAAGCGTGGTGAAGCTCGCAAAGAACAGGCACAACGTTTTTGTTGCATTTGAGTGACAAGTCTTTGGGAGGTCTTTCTGTTTCACCGTAAGCATAGAAAGTAAATGTAAATTCAGGGAATTCATCGTCAAGTGCATCTGCAAAGTTGTTTGTAAAAATAAGTGTGGGAGCAGAAATACTTCCGTATTTTTCATAAAGTGCATTACAGCCTTCGCAGCGGCAGTAGTTTGAATTATCTTTCTGTCCGATGTGGATATGGTCTGCAGTTTCTTTATCACTTTCACGCATAAATTTTCTTGCGTTTTCAATGGCAATAGGGAGTACGTCAGGATGTGAGAGACACACATGATCTGTGCTTCTTGAGCCATCAGGAAGAAGTGCGAAATACTCGGGGTGTTCACTGAAAAGAGCATCAGGAACAAGTCTGTCGAGAGTTACATCCCACAAAACATATGTAAGTGCACCGCCGTATTCTTTTGCTTCATAGTGGAAAGAAACATTAGTTCTGTTTCTTGCTCTGTATTTGTCGTCTGCATAAGCAGGGCTGTTTCTGCGGATTGCAAATGAAGGTTCATTGAGTACATCCATATTTGCATCAATAACGAGGTTTTTATTCTCAGGAACTTTTTCAAGTCTGGGAGTAAACCAACGAACACCGAGATAATCTTCAAGAATTGAATATACACCGTAAAGTGTACCTCTGCTGTCTTCGCCGAAGATTATAAGATGTTTTCCGTCTGAATAAAGTCTGAAACCGTCTTCTTTAATTTGTGAAGCATCGAATTCTTTGATTGACTGACCGATTTCAGTTTCACCAACGATAATCATTTTATCATCAGCAGTAACTTCTGTTTCTTCTTTTATGGGGAGAGTTGCACCCGACATTTTTTCGATGTAGGTCTGCAATTCTTCAGTTGCAGTTACAATACATTCGTCAGGGTCTTCTTCTGTTACAATAACAAAATCAGATTCACCGTCTTTAACAAGAAACATTTCGTTTCTGATTTCGGGAGCGACATATTTTTCGCCACCGTAGTTTATGTCAGTATCGGCAGGAAAAATGCCGATACTGTAAAACAAAACTTCAAATAAACAAATAATCGCCTTAATATATTGCATAATTTTCACCTTATGCTTCGGAACTCATTGTGAAAACAAGTTCGCCGCCTTTCATCAATTCTTCGTGAGTTACGTAAGGTCCTTCAAGTTCAACACCGTTGAGAGTTACGCACTTGACATATACATTTTTATCTGACTGGTTGTTTGCAGTGATTTTAAGTGTGTTGCCGTTTGCAAGAGCGATTTCTGCCTTGTCGAGGTTTGGTGAACCAATCCAGTAGTTTGTTGTTCCAGCAAGGGGATAGAAGCCCATACTTGAGAACACATACCATGCACCTAAAGTACCACCGTCATCGTTACCGTCAACACC
This sequence comes from Acutalibacteraceae bacterium, assembly GCA_045632485.1. Classification (GTDB taxonomy): domain Bacteria; phylum Bacillota; class Clostridia; order Oscillospirales; family Acutalibacteraceae; genus SIG575. The sequence goes on along the minus strand of JAZQWT010000012.1, from coordinate 30,147 downwards.
GTTTATATCAGTGCTGAAACGTTCTTTAAGAGTCCAGCGTACCCATTTTTGTGTAAGGTCAGGTCTGCCTGCATTTGAGAAAAGATAAGGTGTGTGGATGTCGTGCTGATTTCCAACCCAATAGCCATGGCCGGGGTCAAGGAAAGCACGTGTAGGAGCAGCATCTTTCATAAAATCATCAAGCTCAGATACGAAGTATTCTTTTGAACCGAAAAGTTCAATCATACCGTCGATATCCTGAAGTGCACTGTATCTCCACTGCCTTGCACTACCCTCGCAGTAGCAACCTGCATATTTGTTAATCATAACTGCATCGTAGAATGTTGTGATGTAAGGATTGAAGTGTTTATACCATGTACCGTCGGAATTCTTTGCCTGGAAATATTTTGTTTCGGGATTCCAGGTGTTTTTGTAATACATTGATTTTGCGTAGTATTTCTCAAAATCTTCTTCTCTTCCCAACGCTTTTGCAAGAGTTGCAATTGCACCGTCTTCCCATGAGTATTCAAGAGTACGGCTTACAGATTTGTTTCCGTTTGAAAGGTCGTGAGGCACGAAACCGTATTCGTTATATTCTTTGAGCCATTCTCTGCCCACTCTGTTTACGCCTGTATCAGAAGATTTCTTCATAAAATCATAAGCAGTTTCAACATCGAAATCAGTATATCCTTTTATATAGCTTTCTGCAATCATAATGTTTGCAGGGTCACCTATCATTGAACCGGCATAGCCTGCACCCATAGGCCAACGGGGAAGTGCACCGCCTGTTTTGGCCATTTCAACAAGGCTGTTAAGACAGTCATTCTGTACTTCATCTTCAATAAGCATATAAAGTGAATGAGTGTTTCTGCATGTATCCCACAAAGACATATCAGACCTGTATGTATAGCCTTCAGCAGTATGAGTCTGCTTGTCAAATCCTAAGAATTCACCGTTTACGTCTGTATAATTTGTGGGCATTATCATTGTGTGATAAAGAGATGTGTAAAAAGTTGTTTTAATATCATCGTCTTCTGTTTCAACTTTAACCTGCGAAAGGTGTTTTTCCCAGTCATTTATAGTTTTCTGTCTTACGCCGTCAAAATTAAGGTCTTTTGTTTCTTCTTCAAGGTTGAGAAGAGCATTTTCAACGCTTACAAAACTGATGCCGACTTTAACTTCAACACTACGGTCTTTCATATTGCCGAAGTTGATGTCAACTTTAAGGTCAGATTCATCGCCTGAAATTTTGCATTCCTTAATTTCCTGGTCTGCCTCAAGTGCAAAGAAGCAGGGGAGACCGTCGTATCTGTCAGAGAATGCTGCATGGACACGTGCACCGCCTGTGATGATTCCTGTTTCTTCGTTGTACTCTGCAAAGCCGTTTTCACAATGACCATTACCTATTGTGCTTGTAACATCAAGAGAAAGACGTGCATCTTTTGCGTGGTTGAAGGTATATCTGTGAACGCCTGTGTGCTGGTCTGCAGTCATTTCAGCAAGACAGCCTACTGCAGGTAAAGCAACTGCGTAGTATCCTGGGGAAGCAGTTTCCTGAGAATGCAAGAAGGGGATAACGCCTGCTTTTTTATTGCCTACTGCAGGTGTGATTCTGAAAATATTGTAATCTTCAGCACCGGTGCCTGAAAGCCTTGAATGGCTGAAACCGAGAAGATGACCCTGCTCGTAGTAATAGCCTGATGTATTCATTTTTGTGATATAAATACCGCCGAGAAATGTTGTGTCAGGGCCCAGCCTTACTGCACCGAAAGGAGCACAGGCCGCAGGGCTTAACATACCACATGTCCAGGGCGTACCACCCGTGCCGATAAAGGGGTCAACATACTTAGTGTATTCACCTGTTACAGGTTCAGGTACCTCAATGTTTTTTGTTACAATGCCGCCCAGCATTCCTGTAAAAGCTGTTTCTAATGAAACGAACACCGTAACAATAATTCTGATTATCTTCCACATATAAAAACCTCCTGCCGCTTATATGTTTATTATAAGTTAACTATATAGTAGAAAGAGAAAAAAGTCAATGAAAAAGGCATAATTTGTGGTATTGTTACGGATTTCAGTGAGAAAATCAATTGACATTCCATGTGTTTCGTGTTAATATTTATTGCACAGCTTTTAGAAAGGATATATATATATGACAGATAAATCATTTATGTCAGGCAAAAAAATAATAATAATTGTCACAGCCGTACTTGTTGTTTTAGTTGCTGCAGTGCTGGTTGTGTTGAATATAATGAATAAAAAATCAGACGAAGAAAAAGAAGAAGAAACAACTGTACATTATGAAGATGCTTATTCTGAAGAAGAAAATGTCAATACAGACGTAGCCTTCTACATAAAGGATAATAATGTGTTTATGACAGTTTATCCTCTCGGAAAATCAGTTCAGCTCACAAAGAATGTTTTTGATATTTCAAGCTATCAGAATTCTCTGAAAGAGTATGTATGTTTGTCGGAGGACGGAAAAAAGGTGTTTTATATTGACGAAACGGCCGTTGGTTATTACGGTGATGTTTCAGGAACACTTTATTACAAAGATGTTGATAATATTAACGGCGAAGCTGTTAAAATAGCAGAAAAAGTTAAGTCATTCAGAGTACTCAGCGATAAACATTCTGACTCTGTTGCATATATTGCAGGACCGTCAAAAACCTTGTATTTCAGCGATTTACAGGAAAGCACGGAAGTTGCACCATATGTGGATGAATACGAGTTTTCCCCTGAACATGAAGCTTTTTTCTATTCTGCATACACAGCTCTCTTCTATAAAGAAAAGGGAGAAGCTGCAGAAAAAATTGCAGATAACGTATGGAAATTCGATGTTGTGGAAGAAGGCGAAACATGTTACTTCTACAAACACGAATATAATCCTCTTGCCCGCACGGTAACGGTTTATAAAAAGACTGTCGGAATGTCTGTAGAGAGAATAACAACCGGTGTTCTTACAGATGATGTACTGTCAAGAAAAATATTTTTCGAAACTGGCGATGCATATTACATAAAGAGTGTAACTGATAAGCTTACTATGGTAGCTACAGATGTTCTTTGTTATTACGACGCTTACTCAGAAACTATTATCAGCCAGAAGCCTTCAGGTGTTAATACTGCGTCAAACACAGCAGCGGCAGTATATCTTTCAGAAGAAAAAGTTTGTCTTGCGGTTTACGATGAGGTTTACGATATTACAACTCACATCGGTTCGTACAGTGATGATTGTGATTTTGAAATTGCTACAGCTGAAGACGGTATATATATGATAAAGAAAAACAATAATGCTCTGGGTACATATGATTTGTACAGAATTGCAATTGAGGGTGGAGTAATATCTGAAACGGAATTGTTTGACGGAGGTATCAGCAAGAACAACTCTTTCCCCGTTGATGCTGTTAATAACCTGATTTATTTTAAAAATCTGCAGGGTACCGGATTGCAGGAAGCAATACCATATGAAGACCAGAGCAGATACGGTGATCTGTATTTCAATAAGGAGCTTATTGATGCTGCGGTTGATGTGTACAGAGTCTTTTTCAACGAAGAGCATAATTGCCTCTGCTACTTCACTAATTGGAATCAGGCAGAAGAAAAAGGCACACTCAGATGCTATAACGGTGAAGAAGCTGTAACAATAGCAGACGGAGTTTCAAAATACCAGATTACAGATGACGGAAATGTATTGTTTGTAAAGAATAATGAGCTGTTTATCTTTGATGACGGCAAGACTGTCAGCCTTGAAACTTCCATAGGTGATGTGCCTGAGTTTTACCACAGCAATGTGAATGCTATATTACTTGTATAAAAAAACAAAACACTGATATACCTGAGTATATCAGTGTTTTTTATGTTTGTCTTAAAATTAATCTTCAACCATATTCTTAACTTTTTCAGGCGCAGATAAATCGCAGAAGCCATAAAAGTTTTTTGCGTTTTCGCCAAGAAGAAGTTTCTTGCCTTCATCTGAAATTTCAGATGATTTCTGTATAAAATCAAGGCTCATTTTGTAGGTGATTGCCGTCATTGTACGAGGGTAATCGCTGCCCCACATCAGTTTATCAAATCCGACAAGACCTGCAGCTTCATTAATTGCTTTAACTGCAGAGGGATAGGGATAAAATTCACTGTTAAAAAGCCATGTGATTCCGCCGCTTTCAATGAAAACATTTTTGTTTTTTGCAAGTTTAATCTGCTCAAGCCAGTTTTCTCTTGTTACCATTCCGAAGTGACCGATTGCGATTTTCAGACCGGGGAACATTTTAATGATTTTTTCCATCATTTCTGTCTGCTCATCTCCGTCAGCAAGGTCAATTGAAATGAATTTACCATTTTCATCTGCAATCCTGAAAGGCTCAAGGTGGTTAAGAAGATTTTTGTCTTTAAGCCTGCCTGCACAGATTTTTATTCCGTCAAAGGCTGAAATATCACTCAAAGGCTTTTCTTCATACAAAGCACAGACTTTAATTCTGTCACTCTTGCAGGAAAGGAGATATTCGTCCTGATTTCCGTCAATATATTCCTGCGTGATTACGGCACCTGAAACACCCGCGTAATCCATATTAGCAAGAAAACGTTCTGCCGTATTTTCACCGTCAGTCATATACGGTGGCATCATCTGTTTGATTTCGCCACCGAAATTGCTTTTACCGCCACCAACATCGAAAACAGGTTTTCCGTCTACAATACCTTGCTGTTTTTTCCATAAATGTGCGTGTGCATCGATAATCATAATGTTACTCCGTCCTTGAATATTGCAATTTCACGGTTGCCCAGGGTTTCATTTTTTGTTTCTTCACCGTTTGCAACACGTCTGATTAAATCCGTTAATTCTTCTGCTTTTTTGTTTTTATCGTCACCGAAAGCAGAAAAGTCAATCCAATGATTTTTTTTCATTGCAATACTATCGTTTGATGCAATTTTAATTGTGGGCACTGCACTGCCCAAAGGTGTACCTCTGCCTGTCGTGAAAAGTATCATGTGACATCCGCAGGCAGAAAGGTTTGTTGTTGAAACGATATCGTTGCCGGGACCGTCAAGAAGATTAAGTCCGGGAGTTTTTGCAATATCACCGTAACTGAGCACATCTGTTACAGGTGCTTTTCCGCCTTTCTGAACACATCCCAGAGATTTTTCTTCAAGGGTTGTGATTCCGCCATCTTTATTGCCCGGTGAGGGATTTTCCGAAACAGGCTGACCGTGATTTTTAAAATACTGCTTGAAATCGTTTATGAGATTTACGGCTTTTGTAAAAATTTCTTCACTTACGCATCTTTCAAAAAGAACGGTTTCAGCACCGAACATTTCAGGCACTTCAGTTAAAACTGCAATACCGCCCATTGCAGTGATTTTATCTGCAATTTTACCGCATACGGGGTTTGCTGTTATGCCTGAAAATCCGTCAGAGCCACCGCATTTAAGTCCGATTTTCAGTTTTGAAGCAGGCACTTTCTCACGTTTATCATTTTTAATTTCTTCTTTTATTTTGTTTATAAGTTTAATGCCTTCTTCGATTTCGTCTTTTACGTCCTGAACGGAAAGGAATTTTATTCTCTTTTCGTTTACGTCACCGAGGACTTTTTTCATTTCACCTATGTTATTGTTTTCGCAACCAAGTCCTAAAACAAGCACACCACCTGCATTAGGATGATTTATAAGTCCGCGGAGAATAAGCTGAGTTGTTTTCATATCTCCGCCAAGCTGACTGCATCCGTAAGGGTGAGAAAATGCGATTGCACCTGTTTTTTCGCTTAAGTGCTTTGCAATACTGTTTACGCAACCTACGGTAGGAACAATCCATATATCATTTCTTATTCCTATATCACCGTTTTCGCGGATAAAAGCATCAATGGTAAAAGGCTCTTCTCTTTCAGATAAGGTGAAACAAGGCGTGTATTCATAAGAAAGAATATCACCTAATTTTGTTTTCATATTGTGAGAATGTACATTTTCACCCTTTTTTATGTTTTCTGTTGCAATGCCGATAGGGTAGCCGTATTTTATTATGTCAGTGTCTTTTTCAATGTCATAAAGTGCTACCTTGTGACCTGTATTCAGGTCTACGGATACATTGTCCTTTTCGTTTATTGTGATATAATCCATTTCATTGCTTCCTTTACACCGTATGTTTCAATTTTTATGTAATATTCATTTACTTTATCTGCCATATCGGTGAGATTTGTCTGCCATAATAATTCGTCTTTAAGAATATCTGAAATATTGTTATTTTTCATTTTGCAGATTACGTCTTCGTTATCGGCAGGTGAGCCGTTTTTGTAGAAATAGATAAGGTACGCCAGAGCCATTGTAAGACAAGGGGGATATGTGCCGTTTTTCTCGTTGTATTCGAGAATTGTAGGCAGAACTCTTACAGAAAATTTGCTTACGGAGTTGAGAGAAATTGCACTCCATTTGTGGTGAATAAATGGATTCTTAAAGCGGTCAAACACACTGTTTGCGAAGGCTATACTTTCTTCATTCTTACCGATTGTGGGAAGAATTTCGTCATTCATTGCTTTCATAAGAAAGCTGTAAGCTGTTTCGTCGTTCATAGCCTGACCTACAGTTTCAATGTCTGAAAGCAAAGCACCTGCAACAAGTGAGGTGTGAGCACCGTTTAAAATTCTCACCTTGATTTTTTTGTAAGGCTTCGCGTCGTCTGTCCACACAACATTGAAACCTGCTTTTTTAAGGGGAAGTTCATTTTCAAAATTGCCCTCAATCACCCATAAATGGAAGATTTCACCTGTATCAAGAAATTTATCTTCAGGGTGTTTTTCTGCAGTTTCATCTGTTGGATAGCCTGTGACAATACGGTCAACAAGAGTGTTTGCAAATGTATTTTTTTCGTTTATCCAACGTACAAAATCATCTTCAAGTAACCAGAGCTCCGCATATTTGAGAATGCACTTTTTCAGTTCATCTGCATTGTTGTCAATAAGCTCACAAGGCAGAAAAACAAAACCGTCCATATTGTTTTTGTATCGTCTGTAAAGAAACTGAGTAAGCTTGCCGGGAAAAGATTTGCAGGGCCTGTCATCAAATTTGCAGGTTTCATCAAATGCAATTCCTGCCTCTGTTGTGTTGGAAACAACAAATTTAAAGTCAGCTTTATCGGCAAGTGAAAGGTATTCGTCAAAGCTTTTGTAAGGGTCAATTCCTCTTGAAATTGACTGAATAAAATGGTGGTTTTCTTTTACTTCATTATTTTCTATACCGCGGAGATAAAGGTTATATCCGCAATTCTGTTCGTTGAGAAGACCGCATTTTCCGCCTTCTCTGGGCTGAATTACAACTGCTTTTCCGTCATATAAATTTTCTTTGTTCATCACATCGAGGAAGTAATCAAAAAATCCTCTGAGAAAATTGCCTTCGCCGAATTGAATTATAGTTTCTTTCATTTTAATCACCGATTTTTATAAGTAATTTTGCAAGTGTGCCGTCGTTATCTGCAAGAGCCCTGAATGCATCAAGTGCGTTTTCCATATCGTAAACTCCGCTTACCATTTTTAAAACGTCAGCCTTCTTGTTTGCAACAAGGTCAATGTTGTTGAGAAAATCTGCCTTGAGTGCATTACGGCTTCCGTGGATGTTAAGCTCTTTTTTGAGAATAATTGAGTGAACGAAATTTGTTTCTCTTTTACCGTTGCCGATAAGGATTATATTGCCTGCAAAAGCCGCACTGTCAATGCAACCGAGGAAAGTTTCGGGAGCACCGCATGCCTCTATGCAGACGTCAAAACCGTTACCGTCTGTGAACTCTTTTGTAAATTCTTCGAGAGATTTTTCTTTTGTGTTCACAACTGCATCAGCACCATATTCTGTTGCTAATTGAAGTCTGTTATCAAGAATATCTGCAACTGCAATTTTGTTGCATTTCTGTTTTGCCGCAAGCAGAGCAAAAAGCCCGATAGGACCAGCACCTATAACAAGCACATTATCTGTTTCTTTGATTTCAGCACGTGAAATTGCGTGCTGAGAAATTGAGAAAGGCTCAATAAGTGCAAGTTCTTCAGCAGTAAGACCTTTGCCGTGGTAAATTCTTTCAACGGGAATAGAAATAAATTCGCAGAAAGCACCGTCACGCTGAACACCCATAGTCCGGTTGTCAGTACAACAGTTCACAAAACCGCGTTTGCAGGAATAACATTCAGCACAGTTGAAGTATGGGTTGCAGGTTACGATATCTCCTGCTTTCAGCTCTTTATCATTTTCGGGTATTGAAACAATTTCAGCAGAAAATTCGTGACCGGGAATTCTGGGGTATGTCGTAAAAGGCTGATTGCCTGTGAAAGAAGCAACGTCGGCACCGCAGATACCTACATATCTTACTTTTAAAAGTGCCTCATTTTCTTTTACTTCAGGCATGGGGATTTCTCTTATTTCGATTTTATTTGGTTCAGGGATTACGATTGCTTTCATATTATTTTTCCTCATCAATATATTCTTTCTGCCAGATTACACCTGTTTTGAGAGGTGCACCTTTGCAGAATATTTTGTTTTCGTAGTTGTAAAGCGGGTCGGCAATAAATTCATCCTTGTCGATGAGTTCAACAACTTCATCAAAACGGCTGTCTACCAGAATTCCGATAGCCTTTTCCATATGAGCCTGAGTGAAGTTGATTGATGCAAAAATCAGGTGATTTTCAAAGCCGAAGGGCATTGTATCATAAGTTACTTTCGGGCCTAAAGAGAAACTGTTATAAATTCCGTTACAGCCTAAAACCTTATGTTCAAATGCTACTCTGTGTTCAATGTTTGTTCCGCTTGTGCCGATGAACATTGTTGCTCTCGAACCTGTTTTTTCTATGATTTTTTCTGCTGTTTCCTTTTCGTCAAGTCCTGCAGTGCAAAGATATTCCGCTTTTGTGATTTCCTTTGAAAACTGAACCTTTCTGCTTTCTTCATCACTTCTGCCAACGAGAAGAATTTTCGCATCAGGGTGGTTTCTTCTTATCTGGTCGGCAATGAAAAGTCCTGTCATACCCAGTCCGAAAATAACAGTATTACTGAAAATATTTTCTTTTGCAAGCTTTCTTGCTTCTGTTTCTGTACATTTGTGTTTAGCCATTTCAACGCGGAAATTCTGTGCCTCACCTAAATCTTCCATTCTTTCAAGCTGAAAAACAGCACATGCGTACGGGTCGGCAAAAGAGAGTCTTTTTGCAACGGAAAGAGGAAGCTTCGTAAGACCCTCATATTCTTTCGGCAGGTGGAGAAGCATATCAGGGTTAAAGTAGTTTTTGTCGCAGAAAAGCCCGTCAGCACCGTCACAGCCGTATTCAAAATATGTTTCGTCTTCCGTGTATCTTGTGGGGTCAAAGCTATCTCCGCCACGGATTAAAACTATTGCAAATCTGTTTTCGGACGGTACCCAGACAACACCCTCGTGACCATTTATAAGTCTTGATTCGCCTGCAGGGAATTTTGCTGAAAGCTTGTTATCTCTTCCCATTTTCATCAGTTCAAAGTCTGTTCCGCAGAAACCTTGAAAAACAGGATATGCCTCAATTCCTTTAAGACAAGGCTCGCCGCGAAGTTTTTGTCTTTCAGGATTGATTAAATTGATTTCACCGTATTTAATGGGCTTTTCTTTATCGTTCTGAAAATATGTACCGTAAGTTTTCATAAGTAATCATCCTATGCTTTTTTTGATTTCTTCAAGTTTTGAATAACCTTCTGCCTGAGTGATAATTCTCTTTGAGTCAAGGTAGGGCTTTACCGCACGGCAGTAAACTGTGTATTCGTGCTCTGCAACTCTGATTTTCTGCTTGATAACAGATTTAGTTTTCTTGAGAGAATCGAGTTCGTTTTTGTATTCAGCCATATGCTCATAAACTTTCGTTTCTTTTGCTTCTTTGATTTTTGCAGAAACTTTAAGGAGCATTGCCTGACATTCGTTTTCATCGTTATAAAGACTGTCGAGATTTTCCTTGTCAAACTCTTTAAGACCATCTTTGTAATATTTTGAAAGTGCTTTCTTTGCATCTTTAACACTCTGCAGACGGATAAGCAGGTTTCGTCTTCTGTTAATCTGTGTTTCCGTTTCCCGGGGCATTGCTTTTGCAGTTTTCTTATCAGGTAATTCTGCAGTAAGGAAGCTTTCAGGACCGCTTACTGTCAGCATTTTTGCTTCTTCAAGCTCTGCCTTACCTTCGTGAGTGTTATATTTGTTAAGCTCTTCCATAACAAACTTTGCAATTTCTATTTCTTCTTTTTCTTTTTTGTCTGCAGTTGAAATGTCCATTGTGCTTAATTTTTCAGATTCTTTTATAATTTCAATTGCTTCTATGAAATCGTCATTTATCTCTTTCTTTTCAGAATAGTCTTCAAACATTGCTCTGATTTTAAGCACCTTGATAATTGACTTCTGTTTTGTTTCTGTGAAATCATAGAAGAAATACGGAATAACGTTAAGTGCTGCACCTATAGCAGATGCAATAATAAGAATTGAGCAGATGCTTATGAAATAATTACGGTCATTGAGCACATCGTAAACTACAGAGCCGTCATAACCGAGAGAAATGGCAGTTGCCTTGTTAAGACCTGATTTTTCATAAATAGCAGGAAGTGCAAGACCTGTAACCATTGTGATAATGTTACCGATAAGCCCTACAGCAGAGAACATACCGTCAATTCTTTCACCTGTTATATAGTGCTGATAATCTCGTATATCTGCGTTTACACTTGGTCCTAAAAGGTGACCGAGAGATGTGATAAACTGATTAATGAAAGTAAATACAAGAAGTACCCATATTGCACCGGGCTTGCCTGCCTGCCTGATTACGGGGAGCATCATCAGGATGAATGCAACGCTCAATGCGTTTGTCATGATAAGGATTTTCTTTTTGCCGTATTTTCTTATAAGTAAAGGACCTACAAGATTAGGCCAGAATGATGCGTTACCTGCGATTGCGGTTATAACGGAATACTGTGCTGCAGAGCAGGCGTCCTGATAGTTGTACATCCATTGCATAATATTGTGGAAACCGATTTCAAGGAAACCAACCCAGCCTGCAAGGGAAATAATCCAGAAATATTTATTTCTTGCAACTGCCTTGAATGCATCAATAAAGCTTATCTGAATGCGGTGTGTTTTTGCCTGAATGATTTTTTCTGATGTGTTTACGTAAATTATCATGGATACAAGGAAACCTGCAATCATCATCGGAGGATAAAGATAGCGGTAAATTCTTATATCGTAAAGTGTATCGTCACCCGTGATAAGCTTTGCAAGAAGGGGGAAGATAATACCCACAATTGATGGTGAAAGGTTTTCAACAACGTATCTTATTGAAAGTACGTCAGAGCGTTCAATACTGTTGGGAGAAAGAACATTTATAAGACTGTCGTAGGAATCGTTGAAGAAGCTGAAGAAAAACTGAAAGGCAATATTAAAACCTAAAACTACTGCACATTTCATAAAAAGGCTCATATTTTCATATGGCATCCATAAAAATAGTGAACCTAAAATTACAGTAGGAAGTCCCATTGTGATGAGATAAGGGCGGTATTTACCCTTCATGTTTCTTGTGTTGTCTATCATCTGTGCACGAAGTGCAGTAAGAGGAAATGCCGTTAAAAGGCTTATCATATAAATTATCTGCAAGGCCATAGGGTCAATGCCGATAGTATTGCCGAGAAGAGTGTTACCTGTTGAAATTGTCATCTGCTGGAAGCAGTATGTAATAATACGCACACCTATTCCGCCACCTGCAAGAGATGCGATTTCTTTATAAGTCATATATCTGCCCTTGGGTGGTGTTTTCCAGTATGTACGGGCAGCAGAAATAAATTCTGTGATTGTATTTTTAATTTTCATATCAGATCACCTTAAAAAACAAAAGTTGTAACGGAAAGGGGAGTGATTGCGATTTTTTCATTTGCAGCAGCATTTTTTTCTGCAAGGTTATTGTCTTTATCAGTAACTGCAAAGAGTCCGTCTGCAGGCATTGTGAAATCTTTTTCTTTTTCTGTGTCATTCACAACGATAAGAATTGTTTTGCTTTCTTTTGTGAATGCTATAGTTATAACATCCTTGTCGTCGCAGTTTACGTCAATTCTTTTTGCACCCAAAGGTATGTATTTTGAGAAGTTACCTGTAACATAAAGACGTTTTGTAACCTCATAGGATTTATTTTCAAGGTCAAGGTAAATAAGACCGTCGTGATAATCATAATGTGAGCAGGCTATCCAATGCTGCCATGAAGTAACACCAAGGAGAGTGAAATCCTCAATCATAATTTTTGCAGTATGTAAAGCGGAGTCCATATTGGGGTTTTTACCGCCCACCATATGTGTCCATTCACTCATTTTAACAGGTACATCAGGATAATGTCTGTCCATCCATTTTCTGTATCTTGTAAGGAATTTGATTCTGTCGTTGAAGAAAGGAAGTGGCTGATAGAGGAAATATGAATGCAAATCAACTGCGTCAATACGCTTTCTCACTTCGGGATATTTCAGGAGATTTCTTGTATAAGATTTATTGAACCAACGGATATCGCCGTTTTCCAGACCTGAAAGCTTTATATTTTCAAGTACCTTGCGTTTTTTCATTTCCTTTGCAACTGCAAGCATAACCTTGCCTGCCTGACGTGGAGAGTAGTGGCAACCCTCCTGGCCACCTGTCCATATCCAGAACGGTTCATTTACAGGAGAAAGATATTTTACGGGTAAACCTTCTTTTACAAAATGCTCTGTAACATCGAGTATGTATTTTGCAAAAGGAAGATAGTTTTTCTTTTTCAGATTCGTTCTGAAAGCCTGATTCTTTTTAAGATGTGCCCAACCGTTTTTGGTGAGTCTTTCAATAGGAGAGTTTACAAAGAGAATGACTTCTCCTGCACCGTCCTTAACAGCCTGATGCATCATATATACAGCATTTTTGTCGCGGGAAAAATCATATTTTCCGTCACCTGCGTCGAAGCTTTCAGTTCTTCGTGCAAAGTCAGAATATTCTCCGTTACCGCTGTGTGCAGAGCCACCGCCGATATTGTAGCGGTAGATGTTCATACCGATGCCGTCGGTTTTGCTGTAAAGCAGACGTGAAATAACGTTACGGATTTCTTCACCGTTATCGTCCGTGTTGTCCCATCCGCCAACAATCTGTGACCACCATGCACCGCTGGCACCTATGCCGTCAAACTCTTGAAAGGTTTTGTTTTTGCTCAAGGTAATATTCATAAAAAATCCCTCCTTTTACCTTTTTTGCATTATAACATAAAATACCATATTAAACAACTGTAATATATATAAATTCAACTTAAACAAAAACTGATATTGACATATGTACACAAAATGTTTTAGAATGTATTAACAGTGTTTTTCTGTGGAGGTTTATTTATGGGAAATTTTCTCGATAAAATTAAACGTAACGGAATTTTATCAGGCGCGGGAATAATTTTACTCGGACTTTTACTGTTGCTTTTTCCCGTAATTGTTACAAAAATAGCTTCGTATATAATCGGCATTGGTGTTTTTGGTTTCGGTGCAATTAAAATTATTCGTTTCTTTTCGAAAAATTCTGCAGTACGTGTATCACTTTTCGGACTAATTGTGGGAATTATTTCTGCAATTCTCGGAGTATATTTTATTGCCAATCCCCGTGTAATTTCTGATTTTACTGTAAGTATTTTCGGTCTGATTATTCTTATAAACGGAATATCAAAACTCAATAAATCAATAAAGCTGAAAAACAGTAATGTGAAAAACTGGTGGAGTGTGCTTATTACCGCACTTATAAACCTGCTTCTCGGTATTGTTTTTGTTACAAATCCCTCTTTCTCATATGATGTTATGATACGTATTATGGGAGTGGTGATTATGTTTGTGGGAGCAGGTGAAGTGTGGAGCATTTTATCTGTTACAAAGCAGAATAAATCAGATGATTTTAACGGAGTAGTAATAAATTCCAAAGGCGAAATTGAGGGCGAAGGCAGAGAAATCAAAATGGAGGATATTGACTGATGAAAAAAGATTTTCTTGAAGTGGGTGAAATTGTAGGTACTCACGGTGTGCGTGGTGAAATGCGTGTGAATCCGTGGTGCGATACACCGTCATTCCTTAAAAAGTTCAAAAACCTTTATCTTGATGAAAAAGGTGAAAAAAGCCTTGATATAAAATCAGCAAGAGACCACGGAAATGTGGCACTTATTGTAGCAGACGGTATTGATACTGTTGAAAAAGCACAGGCTATGCGCGGTAAAGTGCTTTATATAAAACGCGATGACGCAAAACTGCAGAAAGGCCACTATTTTATTGCAGAGCTTATTGATTGCACAGTTTACGATGCAGATGACGAAACAAAGGTTTACGGTATTATCACCGATGTGAGCGAAACAGGTGCAAATGATGTATGGTATATCACTAAAGACGGTAAAGAATATCTTATTCCTGCAATAAAAGATGTTGTTATAAGTGTTGATGTTGAGGAAGGTATAGTTAAAATCCGTCCTCTGAAAGGAATTTTTGACGATGAGAATTGACATAATGACGCTTTTCCCTGAAATGTGTGAGAGTGTTTTATCTTCAAGCATTGTGGGCAGAGCGAGAGAAAACGGTTATGTGGAAATCAACTGCCATAATATCCGCGACTATACTCTTGATAAACATAACCGCGTTGATGATTCGCCCTACGGAGGCGGAATGGGTATGATTATGCAGACTCAGCCTATTTATGACTGCTTTAATCATATCTGTGAAGAAACAGCAGACAAGCCGTATCTTATCTATATGTCGCCTCAGGGTAATGTGCTTACGCAGAATAAGGTACGTCAGCTTTCGCAGATGAAAAACATCACACTTCTCTGCGGTCACTACGAGGGTGTTGACGAAAGAATTATTGAAGAAATCGTTGATGAAGAAATTTCAATAGGCGACTATGTGCTTACAGGCGGTGAGCTTCCTGCCCTTGTACTTGCTGACAGCGTTGCAAGAATGATTCCCGGTGTACTTTCAGACAATGAATGCTTTGAAGACGAAAGCCATTATTCAGGGCTTCTTGAATATCCTCAATACACAAGACCTTTTGAGTGGCACGGCAAAAAAGTCCCTGATGTTCTTCTTTCAGGGCACCACGCGAATATAGAAAAATGGCGTCACGAGCAGGCACTTGAGAGAACGTTGAAGAAAAGGCCTGATATGATTGAAAATGCTGATTTGTCAGATAAAGATAAAAAATATATCAAGAAATTGAAAGAGGAGAACAAGTAATGTTTTTTCATGAAAAGACTTATGATATAGACGAGCTTGTGCGTTATAATACACATATTCACACTCGTTTTTCAGGCTGTGCAAAGCCTGAAATGCAGGTTAAGGATATTGTAAAAACTGCTGAAGAAGCGGGTCTTAAGTTAATTGCTCTTACTGACCATGATTCTGCAGATAAACCTAATATAGTTGCAGATTACCGTAAACAGATTTTATCGGAGCTTGAAGAATCAAAGGTTAAGGTTTTAGTAGGTGCAGAGCTTTCCTGCTGCGGAATCGGTAAGTTTGTAAACGATATTTCCTGCGATGAGCAGATGGATTATAAACTCTACACAATGAACCATTTCCACGTCCGTTGTTGGGACCAGCCTGAAGATAAAACTCCGAGAGGCTTTGCGGAGCAGATGCTTAAAATGGCAGAAAGTGTAGTTGATTTACGTCAGGCTGACTGCTTTGCTCATCCATTCCACGCAGGATATATACATAATTTTGACGACCCCCACGAAGTAACAAGAGCATATAAAGATAACGAGCTGGGTGACATAATGGAAAAAGCAAACAATAAGCAGATTGCCTGGGAATTGAACACAGGTGCAGTTATGTCAGACCCTGATTTTTACCACAGATATTTCCAGATAGGCAAAGAAATCGGTTGTGTTTTCAACATCGGCACAGATGCCCACCGTTTATGTGCAGTTGACTCAACACAGTTTGCAGAAAAACTTAAGGAAATTCTATATTAGTGCTACCCTAAAGGAGAAAAGATATGGCTAAATATTTAATAATTAATGCAGATGACTACGGACTTTGCAAATCTGCCAATGATGCTGTAGAAGAGTTGTTTCTTAACGGCAGACTTAAATCTTCAACTATTATGATGCCTTGCCCCGGTGCGCGTGATGCAATGGAATTTGCAAAGAGCCACCCTGATTTTGCAATCGGCGTTCATCTTACAATGACAAATGAGTGGAAGGATTATCGCTGGAAGCCTTTGTCAGACGGTAAAACACTTGTGAATGATGAGGGATATATGTGGCGTTCAAGCACAGAGGTTGAGAAAAATGCCGACATCAGAGAGCTCGAGGCAGAAGTCCGTGCACAGGTGAATTTTGCAACAAAAAACGGATTTACACCATCTCATCTTGATAATCATATGGGTTCGCTTTACGGCCATTATACAGGCAGATTCAGTCTGCTTAAGATGTCTTTGCGTGTATGCGGTGAATTAGGCTATGCTTACAGAATGTATACTTCTCACGATAAGCGAATTTGTCCTGCAGGCACTCCTTATCCTCTTTACTGGGCATCAACACTTATTTCCCGCCTCTGGGCAAAGCAGTATAAGGTTATTCTTCCTGATTATCTTCTTTTCCCTGACTGGACAAAAGAACTCCGCTCAAACGGTTATGAGCATTACCGCGATACAATCCTGAAAATCTGGACAGATTTGCCTGACGGTGTAACAGAAACCTTCGTTCACCCTGCAAAGGAAACAGATGAACTTAAAAGCATAGTTGGCTCATGGCAGGACAGAGTCTGGGAATATAACCTTATGAATGACCCTGAAACTCATAAATTCCTTGAAAGTCACGGAATTACGCTTATCAGCTACCGCGACCTCATTGAAATGAAAAAGAAAAAATAATTTATACTAAGCCTCTTTAAAAGTTTTATTTTAAAGAGGTTTTTTGTTTGTTTAATATTTTTTAACAATTATTTATATTTTTTAACAAATTATGGGTGTAGAATAGAATAGAAATATTGTGTATCAGGGGTTTTGCAATGAAAAAGATAGCAGATTTTATTATTAATAAAAGATATATTGTTTTAGGTGTGATGCTTGCATTATGCCTTGCTTGCTGTGCATTGATTCCGAAAGTGAATGTCAATACGGATATGACAAAATATCTTCCTGAAGATTCTTCTATGGGACAAGGTATGGCTTTGATGGCAGAGGAATTACCTGATACGAAAATGCCCAGCACAATAAGAGTAATGTTCAAAGACCTCACCGATGTTGAAAAAAGCAATGTTAAAAATAAACTTGAAAATATAGAATATGTAGACAGCGTCGCATATAACCCTGATACAAACGAAAAAGACGGATATTCTCTTTTTACTGTCAGCACATCTTATGCTTATTCAACAACTGAAGAAATGGCAATTGAAAGCGATATCACATCGACCTTCAGCGATTATGAAATGGTGATGAAAAACGATAATGCAACAGGTGCGAATCTGCCTATGTGGGTAATTTTTCTGGCATTCGGTCTGTTGATGGTTGTTCTTATTACAATGTGTTCATCTTGGTTTGAGCCTGTGCTTTTCCTTGCAACAATCGGTGTTGCAGTAGGCATCAATATGGGTAGTAACGTAATGTTCCCCAGTGTGTCGCAGATGACATTCTCCATTGCCTCGATTCTTCAGGTAGTGCTTTCTATGGACTATTCAATTATCCTTATGAACCGCTACCGTCAGGAAAAAGTCACAGCACCTGATAAATACACTGCAATGAAAGAGGCTCTTAAAAACTCATTTTCTTCAGTTGCATCAAGCGGTATGACAACGGTTATAGGTCTTCTGATGCTTGTGTTTATGAGCTTTACAATCGGTCTTGATTTAGGCCTTGTGCTTGCAAAAGGTGTGCTTGTCAGTATGGCTTGCGTATTTACCGTATTGCCTGTTCTTGTTCTTATATTTGATAAGGTTATTGAAAAATCATCTAAAAAAGAGCTTCATATTCCTTTCGGAAAAGTTTCAACATTCGGCTACAAGGCACGTAAAATTATTGCAGTAGTTTTTGTTGTGGTTTTTGTGGGCACATACTTTTTACAGAATATTACACAGATTACATACACAATTTCAACAGAAGACGAAATTGCAGAAGTTTTCCCCACTTCAAATCCTGTTGTGCTTATTTACAATAACAAAGACGAAAAACAGCTTGCATCAATAGGCGATAAGCTTTCAGCACACAAAAAAGTAAACAGTGTGCTTGGTTACACAACAACTCTCGGCAAATCCTTTACTGCAAACGGAATGGTTTCAATGATTGATACCATGGGTGCAGATATGGGTATTGACGCATCGCTTCTTTCTGTTTTGTATTATGATAAATGGGGCAATACAGATAAAAAGCTTACAGCAGGGGAAGTTCTTAATTTTGTAAAAGACAGCGTATTGCCCAATGAAATGTTCTCTTCTTTCATCGATGAAAGTATGAAAGAAAATATGGGAATGATTGATAGCTTAACTGAAAAAGAAAACCTTACTTCTCTTATGACTGCAAAAGAAATTGCCGAACTTTTCGGTATGAATGAAGATGAAATCAAGCAGATTTTTATGCTTTATTTTGCAGAAAAGGGTGGTGTTGATACAGGCAGAATGACACTTTCTGTTTTTGCTGATTTCGTTGTGAATGAAGTTGCAACAAACGAAATGTATGCATCCTTCTTCGATGAAAACACAAAGAGTCAGCTTGGTATGCTTAAAGAATTCTGCGATGTTTCTTTAATCACAAAACCCTTATCATCAGATGAACTTGCAAGCAAGCTCGGTATTGAAAAAGACCTGATGAAGCTTCTTTTTGCATATTACTATTCCACAGATTCCTCTTATGTGCCTGAAAAAATGAAGGTTGAAACATTTGTCGGATTTATTGAGAGCGATATTCTGTCAAACGATATGTTCAAATCATATTTTGACGAAGAAACCGCATCACAGATTACAATGCTTTCACAGTTTACAAGCAAAGAGGCTGTGCAGAAACAGATGACAGCGGCTGAATTATCAGAAGTGCTTGGCATTGAGAAAAATCTTGTTGAAACAGTTTTTACTCTTAAATTCGGTTCTTCAAGAAACAAAACGATGTCACTCGAAGAAATGGTGGATTTTATTGTTGATGATGTTGCATCAAATCCGCTTTTTGCATCGCAGATTGACGGAGAAATGCTTCCTCTCGTTCAGATGATGCAGAAAATTATAGACAATGTTGTGGCAGGCAAAAAGCTTTCCTGCGGTGAAATGGCAGAAATGCTTTCAATGCCTGAAAGTGATATTAAAATAATTTATTCTGTTTATGATTTCACTAAGAATTCGCCAGATAAAAAGCTTTCCCTTCAGACAGTAGTGAATTTCCTCAGTGAAAACAAGGATATGTTTGCAGGTATGGCAGACGAAGAGCAGATGGCTCTTATTGAAACAGGCGTAGCATTTATTAACGGTGCTGTAAGCGGAAAAAGCTTCACACCTGAAGAAATTGCAGAAATCATAGGTATGGATTCAGCACAGCTCAGACAGCTTTTCCTTCTCTATAAAACCGAGCACGGTAATACAAGCTCATGGAAAATCTCAGTTCAGAATTTCGTTAAGTTTATTTTAAGCGATATTATCACCAACAAAGATTTTGCAAGTTATTTTGATGAAGAAACCTCATCAATGCTTACAACTGCGGAAAAAGTAATTGATGCTGTTGTAAGTGGTAAGGAATATACTTCTGACGAGCTTGCGGAAATGATGGGTGGTTTTTCGGACAAGCTTGATAAAAACACAATGTCACTTCTTTACCTCTACTATCTGGCACTTAATGAAAGTGACAAAAACTGGTCGCTTACTATTGAAGAGCTTTTTGACCACCTTTACAACAATATGCTGAATGACCCTCGTCTTTCAGGTCTTATAGACAAGGATATGAAAGCACGGATTCTTGGTGCAAAAACACAGCTCGAAGACGGTCTGAAACAGATGAAGGGTGATAAATATTCTCTGATGATGATAGATACGTCACTTCCTCTTGAGGGCGACGAAACAACAGAGTTTATTGAAACACTTGTAAAAGACTGTGATACGTCACTTGAAAATGATTATTATCTTGTGGGAAATTCTCCTATGAGTTATGAAATGCAGCAGTCCTTCGATAAAGAGCTTCTCTTTATTACATTGCTTACTGCAATTGCAATTTTCCTTGTAGTTGCAATTACTTTCAGAAGCATTTCAATTCCGCTTATTCTTGTTCTTCTTGTGCAGAGTGGTGTTTATATTACCGTTGCGGTCAGCGGTTTACTGGGATATGATGTTTATTATCTTGCACTTCTTGTTGTGCAGTGTATATTGATGGGTGCTACCATTGACTATGGCATACTCTTCACAAATTATTACCGCGAAAACAGAAAAACAAAGTCAATCAGAGATGCAATCAATGCAGCATACGATGGCTCTACGCACACGATTTTCACATCAGGACTTATTATGGTTTTTGTAACCGGTGTTATCGGTTTTGCACCTGTTGATCCGACTATTGCACAGATTTGTCAGACAATTGCAATCGGTGCCACTGCAGCAATACTTCTTATCTTGTTTATGCTTCCCGGACTTCTGGCTGCATTTGATAAGCTCACATCAAAAGATAAAAAGCATAAAAAATCTGAATAATAACATTTAACAAATAAAAAACTCCCCTTTAGCACTGTGACTCAGTGAAAAGGGGAGGTTTTACTTTAATTATCAAAGCTTAGAGAAACCGTGGTAATTTACAAGTGCGTCAATTTTCTTGCCCTGTTTGCACAAGGGACATTCGTGAGGTGCGCAAGTGAAATAATCGGGCAGGTCGGCTGCGTCGAAAACAGATGTAACTTCATAACCGTCACATTCTTTTTCTGATGCAAAGATTGAAGCAACGCCTACAACCTCACCACCGTAATATTTAACTGCGTCAATTGCAGCTTTTGCAGTAAAGCCTGTTGCGACTGAAACTGAAAGCACAAGTACGTGTTTGCCTTTAATCATAGGAACAATGTTATCTCTGAAGAGAATCTGTGAACCGCCTCTTGTTTCGGGAGTTACAACGTAGATGGTCTGGTGAGCATTGATATTCATAAAATTATTTTTGGTAAGCTCATTTGCAAGGCATGTGCCGATAACTTCCATACCGTCGATGCAGAGGATTGTATCTACGATTTTATTCTGGAACCTGTAATTTGATGCCAGTTCTTCTGCAACTGCCGTTGCTTCTGAAAGACGTGATTTCTGTGCCGCAACATCTATATAATAGTTACTGTGGGAGTGGCTCATTGCAAAGTGTCCTTCTGCAATACGAAGAACAAGGTTGTTTCTTTTTGTTTTGATTTTGCTGACTTTATTGGTAGGCATAAAAATCCTCCTTATTTTTTGTTTTTAATATCTGATATCTTATTTTATAATAAATTCACAAAAATTACAATATTTTTTCGAAAAAAATATTTATTTTTTATAACTTATGTCGTTTTTGACTTTACAAGTAGGTTTGTAAGTGATAAAATAATATAAAAGAAAAAGGAAAGCGTGATATTTATGAAAAACATATGGCACGATATTGACCCTAAAAGAATTACTCCTGAAGACTTTGTGGCTGTGGTGGAAATTCCCAAGGGCAGTAAAAAGAAATATGAGCTTGACAAGGAAACAGGGCTTATAATGCTTGATCGTGTGCTTTACACATCAACCCACTATCCTGCAAACTACGGTTTTATCCCCCGTACCTACGGTGATGATGAAGACCCTATGGATGTGCTTGTGCTTTGCTCTGTTGCACTTGAACCGCTGACTCTTGTAAGATGCTATCCTATCGGATACATTTCTATGGTTGACGGCGGAAGAGCAGATGAAAAAATCATTGCAATTCCTTTCGGCGATCCTACCTACAACGGATACAAAGATATTTCTGAATTGCCCCATCATATTTTCAGCGAAATGCAACACTTCTTCTCTGTTTACAAGGCTCTTGAAAATAAGGAAACTGACTCAAAGGAAATCAAGGGTAGAGAAGATGCTGTTAAGGTTATCAGAGATTCTCTTGATAATTATATTGAAACTTTCTGCAAATAAAATATTGTAAAATAAAACCCCCACAGATTAATCTGTGGGGGTTTGTTTTGCTGAATTACATTAAATTACCGAGCCATGAGAAAAGCATATCAACAAAGAACCATGTAATCCACTGGAGAATTGTGAATTTAACTTCAACGTTGCATACCTTTGTTGTTGTAATACCGTTTGAATCGATAACTGTGCATACAATCTGAGTTATACCTCTGCCTACTGCAACAACGTTACCGTCGTTATCAACAGTTACAACATTTTCATTCTTTGATTCAAAGGTTACTTCATAAGAAATATTTCCTACTGAATCAATTTCGGGTACGATTGTTGTTGTCTGGTCTTTGTTCAGTACGATGTCCTGGAGAGTGATACCGTTAATTTTGCCGATAGCATCAACATAATCATCATTGTATGAATCTCCGCAGTTTTCGCATGTGTAAATTGTGTAACCCTCTTCTGTGTATGTGGGGTCTATTACCTCAGTAGTATAATTATGTCCTGTTTCCTGAATTTCTTCTGTAACAACACGGCCTGCAGTTCCTTCTGCACATACTGTACATACTTTTTCATGTTCGCCTTTTTCTGTACATGTGGGAGCTGTAGTAACTGTCCATTCACCGTATGTATGGCCTTTTGCAGGAGCTTCGTCACCTTTGTAGGTATCACCGCATTTTGAGCAAGTATATTCAGTATAACCGCCTTCAATACAAGTAGGCTCTGTACGTACGCCAACATATCTGTGGCCTGATGCAGGAACTGTACCATAATCAAAGTGACCTGTTGTTTCAGCAGAACATTCTGTACATTCTCTGACCTTCTCACCTTTTTCTGTACATGTTTCGTCTTTTTCGATTACCCACTGACTATATCTGTGTCCGAGAGGTTCAACTTTATCTCTTTCATCGGATGCACCACAGATTGAACATATATATTTTGTGCAGCCAAATTCAACACAAGTGGGTTCGATTACTATATAAGAGCTGTAATTGTGTCCGCCGTCAACTGTGGGGAATACAACCTTAATAACGTATGTTTCTTCACCGATTTTGATTGTTACCTGAGTTTCGTTGCCGTTTTTATGGCAGTCCTCAAAGGTTACAATATATTTTCCATCTTCATCAACAGTAAATAATGTTCCTTCTGTTTCTATAACAACAGGTTTTAAACCGTCTTTTGTTACAGGGAGAATGCCGATAAAATCAGGATTTTCTGTTGCAGTTATTGTAATATTAATACCGCTTGTAGCTGCGTTTGCATTTACAAGATTGAGGTTTGCTGCATTTGCTGCTGCAAGTTCAGCATCTGATAAATCTCTGAATGTTTTTGTTGCATTAGTGATGCCTGTGTTGTTTTCACCGATAGTAATTCTGTTCCATTCAGTTTCACTACCTGCATAAACAACTTCTGCGATGTTATTGCATCCTGCGAAAGCACTTTCTCCGATTGATGCAACGCTTTCGGGGATGATTACTTTTTTAAGTGATGTGCAATCCTTGAAAGCATTAGCACCTACAGCAAGAACACTGCCGGGAATTTCGTATTCGTCAGCAGTTTTACCTGCAGGATAGTAAATAAGTTCTGTCTTGTCTTTGTTGAAAAGAATGTTGTTATCATCAACTGAATAAATATTGTTTTCGTTGCTTACTGAAATTGCTGAAAGCTTTTTACAACCGTCAAAAGCATTTTTGCTTATTGCTACAACACTTGAGGAAATTGAAACGCCTGTAAGTGCAGAACAATCTGCAAAAGCTTTTTCGCCGATTGTTGTAACACCTTCGGGAACAACAATACTTGTAATTTTATTGTTGCCTGCAAAAGCGTATGCACCGATTGCAACAACGCTGTATCCACCGATTGAAGAGGGAATATTCACTGTTCCGCTGAGTGATTCGTGACAACCCTCAATTGTTACTTTACCGCCGATTACTGAATATTCATATTCTCTTTCATTACATCCTGAACAGAGGTTGTTAACGAAAATGTGACCGGGTGCTGTGAAATCTTCTCTCTTTTCTTCACCGCATGAGCATTTGCTGATTTTATAACCGTCTGTTGTACATGTAACAGCCACTTCTTCAATTATTTCATCATATGCATGAACGTGGGGTGCGGGAATGAAAATGAGTGTATCTGCATTAAGAGCATCGTTTGATGTGCCGATTACTACATTCTGCCATTCTGATTCCATTACACCGCAATTTACTTTTTCAAGATTTGTGCAGTTTGCAAAGGCTGCATCACCGATAACTTTAAGAGTTGCGGGGAAAGTAATGTTTTTAAGTTCTGTACGACCTGAAAAAGCATAGTCAGCGATAACTTCTGTGCCGTCTTTTACTGTGTAATCACTGCTTACTGTTGAGCTTGCTTCAATAAGGAACTTGCCGATGTAAAGAACGCCGTCTGTCCAGTTTGCAGTGTTGTTATAATAACCTGTTTTAAGGAATGCACAACTTCCGATTTCCTTAACGCTGTCGGGAATTGTGATTGAAACAATCTGTTCTTTACCTTCAAAAGCACCGTCGCCTACAGCAATAATCTTGTATCCTTCTATAACTTCGGGGATCACAAGGGCAGTTGCTGCACCATTGTAGCCTGTGATTTTTGCGTTTACGCCGTCAGTTGCCAATATAAATTCTTTAACTGAGCAGACTGAACATACGTTATTTGTAAAATTATGACCTCTTGCAGCTACTGTTTCTGTGTATGAACGTCCGCATTCGCATTCATAGAAATTTGTACCTGTTTCAGTACAAGTTGCTTCTTTAACAACAGAAGAAGTGTATGTATGTGTGTGTTCAATGCCGCCTGCAAAAGTGAATGTAGCATTGAGAAGGCTTTCGTTTCCTGAACCGACAGTAACAAGACTCCATTCTTCTGCAGTACCGTTGAAGTTAACCTTTGTGAGATTTGAACAGCTGTCAAAAGCAGAAGCTTCAATGGCAGTTACACCTTTATCCAGTGAAATCTCAGTAAGGTTAATTGCTTTTGCAAAAGCGAGAATGTTAATTTTCGTTGTTGCAGAGTTTACTGTGTATGATGTGTTTGTGCTTCCTGCAGGATACTGGATAAGCTGTGACATATCCTTTGAATAAAGAACGCCTTTTTCATCACTGCAGAAAACAGTATTTGCAGCATTTACGCTGAAGCCTGTAAGCTTATCACAGCTATCGAATGCGTCTGCACCTATTTCTCTCACGTTTTTACCGAGAACGATTGTTTCGAGGCTTTCACTGCCCATAAATGCGCATTTGCCGATTTTTGTAACTTTATCACCAAGGATAATTGTTTTAACCTTTTTGCTGTTTTCAAAAGCATTGTTTTTAATTTCAGTAACTTCATCACTCAAAGTGAAAGTAACAGCAGGATTTGCTTTGGGATACACGAGCAGGTCTGTCTTATCCTTGTTGTATAAAACACCGTTTTCGTCGCTTGAGTAAACTGTATTTTCTGCAGAAACTTCAATTTTTTCGAGATTTTTGCAGTTTGCAAAAGCGTTTTCACCGATTGCTTCAACTGCTTTGCCGATTTTTACACTTGCGAGCTTATCGCAGTCTGCGAATGCTTCCGTTCCGATAGTTTTAATCGATTCAGGAAGTATAACTGATGTTATTTTATCGCAGTTTTTAAAAGCATAAAGGGTGATTGCTGTAACATCTTTTTCTTCAATTTTTTCAGGTATTGTTACTTCGCCTTCAGCGGCTTCATTACAACCGATAATTGTGATTGTATCACCTGATACTCTGTAAAAGAGTGAACCTTCTGTTGCAGCACTTGCAAAAATTCCGCCTGCAGGTATAAGACCTGTGAGCATAAGAAGAGCAAGAAGAACTGACAACAGTTTCGTAGTTTTTGATTTTTTTGCCATTTGACTTCCTCCTTTTTCCTTTTTAGAGAAATTTATACAGATATAGTATAACATCACACTTCCGGATATGCAATATAAATTTATTAAAATTTATTATACAATTAATTGACTAAACTTTTTAAATGTGATATAACAGAATCAACAAACAGCAAAGGAGACCTCTTATGTATAACGAACCTTTAAAAAGCAAAGCTTATGACAAGCTTAAAGAAGCTACACTTGTTTATGCCGAAAGAATGTATGTTAAAATCGGCGAACTTCAGAATGTATTCGGTTACATAACAAAAGAACATTACAGAAACATCCCGGATGTTGACTGGACTCCCATTGACAAAAACTATTCATGGGGCAGTGAAGAATGGGAAAATCTGTGGGTGAAAGGTACTTTTGAATATAACGAAAAATATGACGGACAGGAGATTTATGCTGTTTCACATGCGGGCGGTATTGAACAGCTTTTCTTTGTTGACGGAAAACCCAAAGGTCTTTTCAATATCAAAGGCTCAACTTTTACAGGACCGGGTCATTGTGTGAGAAGAATCGGCAAAAACGAAAAAGGTAAAAACTGGGACCTTGCTTTTGAATGCTATACAGGTCACTTCTGTGCCGGTACTTCTGTTTACGATAACTATGAATACCCCGATATGGAACCCTGGAGTTACAGACAGACTTATAAGGGTGTTGACATCTGCATCAGAGATGAAGTTATCCACGAATTCGTTTTTGATATGACACAGATTTCTCAGGCCATTGAAGTTGGTCCTGACACAAACTTCCTCAAATACCGTGCGATGAAAACTCTCGATAAAGTGCTTAACGTGCTTGTTCTTGATCCAAAAAGCACTCCTTATGAAATCTGGCACAAATCAGTAGAAGATGCTCTCGAAATCACAAGAGAAATGTTCAAAGGACAGGGTAACAGCATTTTCGGCAGACTCTGCCTTACAGGACATTCACATATGGATACTGCATGGCTCTGGCCTGCTTCAGAAACTATGAGAAAATGTGCAAGAACTTATTCAAATGCACTTGCTCTTATGGAAGAATATCCCGAATACCGTTTCATTCAGTCTTCTGCTCTTCACTGTGAATGGATGAAGGATTATTATCCCTCAATCTTTGAAGATATGAAAAAACGTGTTGCTGAAGGCAGATACGAGCCTAACGGCGGTGTTTACGTTGAATGTGACTGCAACATCACATCAGGCGAACTTATGGTAAGACAGTTCCTTAAAGGTCAGCAGTTCACAAGAGAACATTTCAACTTCACTTCTGACAGCTTCTGGCTTCCCGATACATTCGGATACAACGGAAACATCCCCCAGATTATGCTTGGCTGCGGATGTAAATATTTCTACACAACAAAGCTTGCATGGAACGAGCTTAATAGCTTCCCGTTCATAAGCTTTACATGGAAAGGTATTGACGGCAGTTCTGTTCTTACTCACTTCAACAGAATCCACCGTGCACCTGATGTTAATGCTGGTGTCGAACTTATCAAAGAAATGCCCCTTAAAGAAACAAGTGATTTAAGACTTCATGCATTCGGTGTTGGTGACGGTGGCGGAGGTCCCGCATACTCAATGCTTGAGGCTGCACGCAGAATCAAGAAGCTTGACGGTATGCCCGAAGTAGAAGAATGCTCTGCAAGTGAATTTATGCATAAGCTTGAAGAAATTCAGGACGACCTTCCCGTTTATGATGGTGAACTTTATCTTGAACTTCATCGCGGCACTCTCACACAGATGCATGACGTGAAGAGAAAGAACCGTAAAGCAGAATTTGCTCTTCATGATATGGAATATTTCAATGTTCTTTCTCAGGAAAAGAAAAACGAAAATGCCGACAAATGGCTTAAAATCCTTCTTAAAAACCAGTTCCACGATATTCTTCCCGGCACATCAATCCCCAGAGTTTACGAAGTGTTCAACGAAGAAATGGATGAAATTCTTGCAAATTATAAAAATGCAACAAAAGCTTACACAGATAAAATTACTGCAAAGAAAGATAATAAAGTTACTCTTTACAACACTCTTTCATTTGACAGAAACGATGTGCAGACAATTGAAGCAGACGGTTTTGCAAAAGATGTTCCTTCACAGAGATATACTGATATCTGCGGTAAGGAAGTGCTTGCTATCGGCGAAACTTTAATTCCTGCTTTCGGTGCAAAGGTTGTTGAACTTTCAGACACAGCAACAGAAAAAGAATCTGCATTCGCATTTGACGGCAAAGTGCTTGAAACTCCTTTTGCTGTAATTACACTCGGCGATGACGGCTTTATTTCTTCTTTCATCGATAAAGAATCAGGCAGAGAACTCCGTAAAGAAAACGGCGCACCCCTTAATGCACTTCTCACTGCAGAGGATGCACCTGCTTATTGGGATAACTGGGATATTGAATACGATGCTCTCGACAAGCTCCGTCCTATTACAGGCTTTGAAGGCAGAGAAGTTGTTGCAGACGGTGCAGTTGTATTTGTTATTCGCAGTAAATACTCATTCGGTGTAAACAGTAAAATTACACAGGATATGATTGTTTATGCAAACAATCCCAGAGTTGACTTCCGCACAGTTGTTGACTGGAATGAAGTTCATTGTCTTCTTAAAGCGGGATTCGATGTTGACGTTAAATCAGATACAATCAGAAACGAAATCCAGTTCGGTCACGTTCAGAGACCTACAACACGCAATAACTCTATCGACGTTGCTAAGTTTGAAGTATGCAACTACAAATGGACTGATATTTCCGAGTCACGTTTCGGTGTTGCAATTCTCAATGATTGTAAGTATGGTATTTCTGCAGAAAACGGCAATTTAAGACTTTCACTCCACAGAGGCGGTAACCGTCCTGAAGTAGGCGCTGATGCAGGTGTGCACGAAATGACATATTCATTCCTGCCTCATACAGGTGCTTTCTCAGCAGAAAAGGTTGTACGTCCTGCTTATGAAATGAACGTGCCTGCAGTTTGTGCAGAAGGTGAAACTGCTCTTACAGATTCATTCCTTACAATCGATGCTCCAAATGTAATCTGCGAAGCAATTAAACCTGCAGAGAGCCTTGAAAATGCTTATGTAATCCGTGTTTATGAATGTGAAGGATGCAAAACAAAAGCAAACATCACTCTTGCAAGAAAAGGCACTGAAGTTCTTTCTTCAAATATGCTTGAAGATATCACAGAGCCTGCAGATGTAAATGATGGTGTAATCACAGCAATGTTCAAACCTTTCGAAATCAAAACATTTATTATCAAAGGTTAATTATTAAAATAAGAAATACATCAACGAAAAAACCGCAGGTTCGCCTGTGGTTTTTTCATTTAAGTGCTTTACAAAAAATATATTTGAAGTATAATAATAAAGGAGGCGATGGCAATGAATGAAAATATTTTTCTTGCAGGTGCATCGAGAGAGGTTACAACGCCTGAATTAGGTGCCTGCCTTTACGGATATATACCGAATAATGCTAGTACATCTGTGCACGATGATTTGCACGTAACCTGCCTTGCTGTAAGTCAGAATAACAAAACTGCTCTTCTCATTTCTGCTGAAATAGGTGATATTCAGAACGAACTTACAGAAGTGATAAGAAAGAAAATCGCAGAAGAAACAGATGTTCCCGAAGAGCATATCATAATTGCATCCACTCATACTCACTCTGCTCCTAACTTGTCAGGTACAGTAGGTTGGGGCGACATTGATATGAAATATTTTGACGAGATTTTCCTCCCTGCAATTTTAAAAGCTTCAAAGGATGCAGTTGAAAATCTTCAGCCTGCCGAAATTGCAACAGGCGTTACAAACAGCCTTGTGGGAATCAATCGACGTCAGCAGTATGAAAACGGTGAAATCGGCCTCGGTCAGAATCCTCACGGATGCTTTGACCCCAATATGACAGTTGTTTCTTTCAGAAACGCTGACACAAAGGAAGGTATTTTCAACATTATTCACTACGGCTGTCACGGTACGGCAACAGGTCTTACTCAGGATATCACTCGTGATTGGTCAGGAATTATGATCGACCGTATGGAAATTGAAACAAAAACTCTGACTGCTTTTTATAACGGTGCAATCGGTGATGTAGGTCCCCGTCTTACAAGCGGAGCTACAACAGGGGATATAAGACAGACAAGAGAAATAGGCGGATTTGCTTCTGTCGATGCTATGACGGCATATAAGGCGAAAGGCGGCTACCATGCAGGTAAGCTTGATGTTTTCACAGATATGGTA
>JAZQWT010000011.1:0-2848 GCA_045632485.1 Acutalibacteraceae bacterium | reverse complement strand
GCGATAGAGCCTGTTGAAATTGCTTCAATGTTAAGGCTTGCATTCTGTCCCAGGCGCATAACTGCACCTTTACCGTACTGTTTTTCAATCTGAAGTAAGGCTGTTTCAAGAGCTTTCTGTTTATCTGCCATTTTTATTCCTCCATTTACTGCACAAATGTTCGTTTGACAGTATTATACATTAACACTGAAAAAAAATCAACACTTATTTTTAAATTTAAAAGCAAAGTCCAAATAATCGTACAGCAAAATTTTCTGCTTGTAATAAAAATGAACAAAATTTATACTTTTATAAAAAGTTCTTGAATTTTTTTCACGATTGAGTATAATAAATACATACTTTTCTAAAGGGGCATTTACTATGAAAATAGCAATTTACGGTTACGGCAACTTAGGCAAAGGCGTTGAACTTGCCGTAAGACAGAATAGAGATATGGAGCTTTTCGGTGTTTTCACAAGAAGAAGTCCTGATTCTCTTAAAACTTTAACAGGTATCAAAGCTTATTCTGCAAATGATATTGAAAAATACAAGGATGACATTGATGTGCTTATCATCTGCGGAGGCAGTGCAACTGACCTGCCTGAAATGACACCTCAGCTTGCAAAAAATTTCAATGTTATCGATTCTTTCGACACTCACGCAGATATTCCCGTACACTTTGCAAAAGTTAACAAGGTTGCAAAAGAAAACGGTACAACTGCTGCAATTTCAGTAGGTTGGGATCCGGGTATGTTTTCACTTAACAGACTTTATGCAAATTCAATTCTTCCTGACGGAAAAGATTATACTTTCTGGGGCAAGGGTGTAAGCCAGGGTCATTCAGATGCAATCAGAAGAATCGAAGGTGTACTTGATGCAAGACAGTATACCTGCCCCGTTGAAGAAGCAATGGAAAAAGTAAGAAATGGTGAAAACCCGGAACTTACAACAAGAGAAAAACACACTCGTCTTTGCTATGTTGTGGCAGAAGATGGTGCAGATTTATCACGCATTGAAAGCGAAATCAAAACAATGCCCAAATATTTCTCCGACTACGACACAACAGTAAACTTTATTTCACAGGAAGAGCTTGACCGCGACCACAAGGGAATTCCCCACGGCGGTTCAGTTATCCGCACAGGCAAAACAGGTCTGAATGGTGAAAACAACCACGTTATTGAATACAGTTTAAAACTTGATTCAAACCCTGAATTTACAGCAAGCGTTCTTGTGGCATATGCAAGAGCGGTCTACAAGCTGAATCAGAAAGGTGAAACAGGCTGTAAAACAGTGTTTGATATTGCACCTGCAGATTTATCACCTATGTCACACGAAGAAATGATTTCACATCTGCTCTGATTTTTCCGACATCACTGATATTGGTTTTATAATAATCCTTCGGCGCTGTTCCAAAAGTCAGTTTTGAAGTAACAAAATTATAATTTAACAAAAATCACTTTAATCTAAGCAAATTAAAATGCTGAATTACATGTGATAAGAAAAAGCAAAAACCACCGATAACGCTGTCGCGTACCGGTGGTTTTTAACGTATTATTGTGCCGTAAGTTCATATTTTAAAGAAATACTTCCTTACCAACGCTCGGCATATGCCCTGCCTTTGTTTTTATTACTTACTATGATTTTTATGCAATAGTAATTTCCCAATAAACAATACTTACTCTGTTGTAAGTATATGTAACATGGAGTTTTCCGCCGTGAGCAACAATTGCAGGATATGAATATTCAACATCTTCTTCTCTGCCTACTTCTGCTTCTTCAAAAGTAAGTATATCTTCCCATGTATCGCCGTTATCTTTTGAAACAGCAAGAAGAAGAGGTGTTCTGTCACCCCAGTTTTTATCTGTTGGGTTATAAACGAGATAAAGTCCGTCACCATCACGTACAAGGTCAATTCCGCTGTTAGGATTGAGAAGCCCTGTATCATAAGCCTTACACCATGTTTTACCTCCGTCTGTTGAATCACTTCTGTAAATTTTTTCTTTAGCAGAACGGATAAGCATATGCACATCGCCCTCATCGTCCTGCCAGAGTGTAGGCTGAATCATCGGCACAAATTCGTCGCCTTCGCCTGTGGGAACATACTGTGACATTTCCCATGTTTTGCCGTTATCCTTTGACAAATCGCAGAATGTTGTCCATGTTTCTTTTGTAGGTTCATGAGAAGCAGGAGCAAGAATTGTTCCGTCGGCAAGGTAAATCGCCTTATTTTTAACAGGACCTCTTCCGCCTGATGTGTCGCCCTCTACCAATTCCACAGGGTCTGTCCATGTTTCGCCGTTGTCTGAAGAATATGTAACATATGTTTTCCACACGATGTTGATTGACTTTCCGTATTTGAAGTAAAGAGCAATTCTGCCGTCATTCAGCTGAAAAAGAACGGGATTCCAATGAGGCGTATCTTCATCAACACTGATTTTAACAGGTTCAGACCACGCACCGTCTTTTCTTTTTGAGATATAAATTTTAACGTCGTCTTTACCCTCTTTTGTACCTCCGAACCATGCTGCAAGAATTTCTCCGTTATCAAGAGGAAGAACCGTTGAGGCATGGCAGTTGTCTGTGGGTGTTCCCGCTTTATTTATACCTTCTTTTTTAGCAATAATTTTCATTTTATTCACCTCTTAAATTTTCGGGGGAAGACATTCAATAAGAGAAATTTTACCTTCAACTGTAAAAGAAATTGGACATGGTATTAATCAATATTGTACTAGTTTTAAAAATTATATTATGCCAAATGGTAATGATAATTTTGTGCTTCATGATTCAGCATTATATTCAAGTGATATGAAAAGATTGTTGTCAGTTCCTCAAGGTTATGGAGAACCTGGATATCATACTTTTGAAGTTG
>JAZQWT010000010.1:0-13891 GCA_045632485.1 Acutalibacteraceae bacterium | reverse complement strand
TTCGGACAAAGAGCCTTTTAAATCAGAATATCTTTCGGCAGTTTCATCGTCAATGTCAACTTCCCAGCCGATACAGCAGGTGTCGGGACATTTGTCAGCAACACACCTGAATTTTTCAAAATATGACGGAACAAAAGTTTTAATTTTAATCACCTTAATAATTGTTGTTTATTGTTTGGCCTATGGCACGGAGAAGTGAAGCCTCGTGAGATGATGGCAGGTCGGAATTATAATTCCATATCATAACTCCGCCGAAGCCGTTCTTGATTGCAAAGTCTGTTTTACGTGCAATAACATCAGGAGTGTTGAACCAGAAATCCTTGTTTATATTGTCGCAATGGTACCAACCGTTTTCATCAATTTTTCCGTAGCAGTCCTTGTATGTGTACCAATAAGCAGACAAATCATCCGGTCTTGCATAGAAAGGCAGACCTATATTTGTCTTTTCAAGGGGCATTCCGTAAATACCTGTTTTCTGTGCACCTTTCACCATATCTTCATATGTTGAATGTCTGCCGTTTTTGTCAATCATATCGTAGAGCATAAGTTCAAACGTATCAATTGCTTCAATGGCTTCGGAAGAAAATTTTATATTCCAGTCGCTTCCTGCAACACCAAGTGTGTAAGAGCCTAATTTCTTATCCAGAGACACAAGAAACTCGTTATAATAATTCCACGCTTTGCGGGTAAGCGGATATTCATAGTCGAAATGAACACCGTCAAAGCCGTATTTGTCAAGGAAAGCAACAATGTTATCTTCCAGCACACCGCTTGTGAAAGCCTTGTTGTGTTCAAGGCTCTGTACTTCCATCTGGTCTTCCCACACATCGGAATCTGTATGTCCCGACGGACCTAAAAGGTTTATGGAAATTGACACATCTCTGTCACCGATTGCTTTGCGGAGATTTTTAAGAGCTGTTTCAAGTGTGTCCAGGTCACAATTCACATTTCCATCACTGTCGAATCTTGCACAACCGAAAAGAATCGCATCTGTCACTATATCAAAATCTTCAGGATGCAGGTTATCTTCAAAATAAGACTGTGTTGCTATTACATAGGTTGTAACTCTGAAATTTTCTACTTTCTCAAGTGCAGGATTTTCGCTTATTCCGAAAAAATTAGCAAAAATAATTGCAAGTGAAGAAAAAAACGCGATAATTCTTTCAATGAGAATTCCCATAATTATTCTCCTTTATTTGTTGAGATATACATTCTTTCTATTTCGTCGTAATGTGTGTAATTATCTGCCTGCTCAAGAAGATTTTCCGCATTTGTGTAAGGCTTCACAATTCTTGTATAAACAGAAACCGTTTTAAGGTAAGCTTTCAGCTCACGCCTTATCTGAATGCTTTCTGCAAATTTTTTCACCTCGCGTGAAAGGATTTCTTCTTTTACGCTTTCGTCAGGTTTTGAAATGTTTTCCGCTCCGTATTTTCTGATAAGTGTTGCTGCTTCTTTTTTTATACGGGCATTTTTTATTGCATCTGAGCGGATTTCTTTTTCTTCTTTTGTTTTCTTCGGAAGATTCTTCGCTTCTTTCAGCAATTCAGATGCATTTTCGTAGAAGAAAGCAGGTCCGTCTGATAAATCCTGTTTTGCCTGACGGATTCTTGCTTTACCCGCTTCGGTTGAGAACTTGTTAAGATCTTCCATAATAATTGCAGCTCTTTCAACTGAAAGATTAAATTCTTTTACTGCTTTTTTAGTTCCGTCTCTGTCAAAAAATTCTTTTTCTTTGCCGTAAAAAAGCTTTGCATCAAATATGATTTCCATTCCCTCTTCAAGCTCTTCCTTTTCAAGACAGCCTGCAGAATAGTTTTCAAACATTGCACGGATTTTAAGAACAGAAACATATGCCTTATGCTTGTTTTCAGTAAGATCATAGAAGCAGAAGGGAATAAGGTTAAGAAGTGCACCTAATGCGGAGAAGAGAATCAGCACCTCGAAAAGATTGTTTCTCATAGCGTCGTTATACAGCACGCTGTAATCTTCGAGAAGTCCCATTTTTTCGTAAATTGCAGGGTAGAACATCCCTGTAAAGAAGCCGATAACTGTGCCGATTATTCCAAGAGGTCCGAAAAGGCCGTCAACTCTTACACCTGTTTTCCACTGATGATAGTCACGCATATCTGCGCTGATATTGTGCTGTACAATATTCCAGAAAGTGTTCACAAAGGTGTTTATATACCAGATTATTCCGATAAGAATAAGATTCCTGTATGTAAAATAAAGTGTAAGCAGAAGCACAACATTAATTGCATTTGCAGTAATAAGCAGATTTCTTTTTCCCATCCACTTTATAGCAAACGGACAGAAAATCATTGACCACAGACCTGCATTGCCGATAATTGTGTTTGCAAGACCAAGTGAAGCTGCATATTCTCCGCCATTGCCGTAAACGAAGGACCAGTTTAAAATAACTCCGTAGCCTGATTCAAGAAAAACAACCCATGCTGCCGCCTGAGTAATCCAGAAATATTTGTTCTTTGCAACCTCGCGTATTGCATCAATAAGTCTTACAGGTTCAGGCTGTTTTTTCGGAAGAATCAGCCTTTCCTTAACCTTGCGGAAGAAAATTGTGCTGATTATAATTCCCACAACGGTGAAAGCAGGGTAAATCACTCTGTATGTCCATATGTTATCAAGTCCCCATGTATAGCCTGCAATCATAGGTATAAAAAGACCTGTTATTGTGGGAGCCATAGAATAAATAACCTGTGAAATGCTCATTACGTTTGCTCTTTCCTGAGCATTCGGGGTTATAATCTGTTGGAAGTAGGTGTAGCTTTCGGTGTAAAAACAAAGAAAAATATTAAGCAGCATATACATAAGCCATACTACAACGGCTTTAGTAAGATATTGCATATTTTCATAAGCCAGCCACACAAATATACCTGCTATGAGCACAATGGGAAGACCTGTCTTTTTAATAAACGGCAGGAATTTTCCTCCATCCATACGGTGGTTATCATAATACCAGCTTCTGAAAATACCGATAGGTATGCCGACAAGGTTTGCCACAATAAGCATAATTGACAAATCCATAGGTCGAAGTCCGATACTTGCACCTACAAGGAAATTGGAAGCATCAAGACCGATTGTGGAAGCAAGAAGCGTTGTCCAATGCACACCGAAACCTGCACCGCTGAGACTCAGGATTTCCTTATAAGGAATATAATTACCCTTTGCCGGTTGATACCAATATTCCTTTACTGTGCCTATAAAGTTTTTTACTTTTGAAACGATGCTGTTTTTCATAATCAAAACCTCAGAAAATTATTTCAGTTCAAACACAGCATTTCCGTCGGAATACCCCTT
This sequence comes from Acutalibacteraceae bacterium, assembly GCA_045632485.1. Classification (GTDB taxonomy): domain Bacteria; phylum Bacillota; class Clostridia; order Oscillospirales; family Acutalibacteraceae; genus SIG575. The sequence goes on along the minus strand of JAZQWT010000010.1, from coordinate 10,573 downwards.
GTTGTTACCGATAGTATTGAGGAGCATTTCCTGTAAATTAATTTTAATTCCGTCTTTTTCAAGTTTTGGTTCAATTTTTTTAATCACAAAAGAGAATCTTTTCAGAAAAGCATAAATCGCATCATATTCAGGTGTGCCCTTTACATAAGGCTGGTCACCTGCAAAAATGCACATACCTATCTCTGAAATAAATTCGGTAAGTTTTTTCTTCTTTAAGCCTTTATCAACCTTTACCAGCAGAAGTCTTGAGAGAGTGCCTACTGTTGCACTTTTTATAAACTTCACACCGAGATTCTTCAGAAATTTAACAAAACCTTTTCCTTGGCCTAATGCGTGGAAAATTTTTCCAAGAATCGCACGTTCAAACTGTCTGTCAAAATATTCCCGGGCAGAAAGTCCGTTTGTATCCAAGCCTAAATCGTCAACATCAATTGAAGTTACTTTCAGCACAGAATTTTCATCAACTGTAATTTTTCTGTATTTTGCAGGGCTGCCTGTAAGGCAGGAAGTACAGACATCAATAAGTCTGTTGCCTTTTTCTGAATAAAACTCGTTAATGCTCTGGATGTGCATATGTCCTGTCAGAATAAGTTCAACTGAGTTATCTGCAAGGAAGGATGCAATTTTTCTCCACTCCTTCACCTTGGCATCACCTACCAGATCAAAAACAGGAACAGACGGAATAATAGGATAATGGCAGATTGCAAACATTGAACAACCGTCTTCTTTTGCTTTCTTAATTTGTTCTTCCGCCCATGACAAAAGCCTTTCATCCATAGCGCCTTTAGGTTGATTTTCACTGTCACAGCATATTGCAAGCATTCTCACACCGTCGCATATTTCGGCAACATAAGAATGAGTCGGTTTATCAAAGGCAATTGCATCACCGTAACCGAAATCTTTATATATTTCGGGAAGCGTTTCAAATTTTGCACCTTCAACACTTATTCTTTCATTATTCTTAAAAGCAAAAGAATAATCACCGTAATCGTGACCTGCAGTTATAACATAAATTTTTTTGCCTTTTTCTTTAAGACGATAAAGCTCTTTCACAAAACTTTTGTGGCTTTCAAGTTCGCCATTCTTTGTAAGGTCACCGGGGATAATTACAATATCTGTTTCTTTATCTTCAGCAATACGGTTAAATGTTGATTTTATGATAGCACTGCTTTCTTTCATAAAATACTGCTCACGGCTGAAATACTCTTCAAAAGCTTTTCCTTCAGCACCTAATTCGTTTTCAAAATAGTGTGTATCTGTTACAAGATAAAAATCGACAGGATTCATTTTTACACCTCTTTTTCAGGGTTTTGTCATATTTACATTATTTTATCACAAAGCATAGGTATATTGCAATATGAGAAACAGGAATAAAAGTCGAAAATACTAAAAATTAAAAATTTATAGGACTTGAATTGTGCATTTTGATATATTATAATTAACATATCACAGTATTATGGAGTGATTATTAATGAACAAAAAACATTCTCATGTAATTGTGGTGGGAATCGACGGTGCCGGTGCATGGATAAAAGATGCAGACACACCGAATTTTGACAGAATTTTCAAAAACGGTGCAGTTACATATAGTGCATTATCTTCAAATCCGTCAATCAGTGCCGAGTGCTGGGGTTCAATGCTTCTCGGTGTGGGGCCTGAAATCCATAAACTGACCAACGGTATAGTAAGTTCAACTCCTTATCCCACCGATTCACCTTTTCCGTCTCTTTTCCGCAGAATAAGAGAAGTGTATCCTGATGCTGAATTAGGATCATATTGTGATTGGAATCCCATTACATACGGAATTGTTGAAAACAATCTCGGTGTTTCTCACGATACGGCAAAGGACGATAAATTGACACCAATTATTTGCGATTATATCCGCAATAAAAAGCCTGAATTTCTTTTCATTCAGTTAGACAGTGTTGACGGTGCAGGGCATAAACACGGTTACGGCACACCTGAATTTCTTGGAAGGCTGAACGTTATTGACGGATACGTAAATGACATTTACTCTGCTTGTGTTGACGCAGGGATAATTGAAGACACTCTGTTTATTGTAATTGCTGACCACGGCGGCACAAATCCCGGAAACGGTCAGGGCGGCAGCCACGGCGGATGGACAGACGGTGAAAAATATGTAACGTTTGCCGCAGTCGGTAAAGGTATAAATAAAACTGAAATTCAGGAAATGAACATAAGAGATCTTGCATCAATTGTTCTTTATGCATTTGGCATAAATGCTCCTGAATTTGACGAAAAGGGATGGACATCCCAGATTCCTGTTGGTTTGTTTGATGATGAAAAAATCGCATCTTACCGTGACATTTCTCATCTTACAGGCGCAGCACCGAGAATTTCAAAAGTACATCACACATCGGAACTTGTGTAAATTTTGTACAGAAAGGATAAAATTATGAAGCCAAAGAATTTTACAGGCTGTTTTACAATAACCGCTCATACGGGGTGCGAGAAAACTCCGCAGAATTCCCTTGAGTCAGTTGATAAGGCACTTAAAAGCGGTGCAGAGATTTTTGAAGTTGATGTCCGATTTGATAAAAACGGAACTCCTGTTATCTGCCACGATGCACCTAAAGGAGGAGAACCGCTTCTTGAAGATGTTTTCAAAAAAATCAAAGAAAACGAAAATATACTCTGCAACCTTGATCTTAAAGTTACCGATAACCTTAAAGAAATCGTAGTGCTTGCAAAAAAACACGATATTCTTGACAGAATTTTTTACACGGGAGTTTTTGAGAAATTTGTTGAGAGCGTAAAAAATGATACTCCTGAAATTCCTTATTATCTGAATCTTTCTGTTATTCCCCGTAGAAAGCACACAGAAGAATATCTCAACTCTCTTGTTGACAAAGTAAAAGCAAGCGGAGCAATAGGAATTAACTGTAATTACAGAAACGTAACTCCGGAACTTTTCAGATTATTCCGCGAAAACGGTCTGCTTATTTCCGTGTGGACTGTTGACAGAAAAAGTAAAATGGCGAAGTTTTCTATGATGAAGCCTGACAATATTACCACAAGGAAACCTTCTTTGCTCAGGAAAGTTTATAACAAAAAAGTTAAATAAAAAGCAAGATAAAAAAACTACTATCTATAATTCCGGGTTTAACTATGTTTACAAGCTCAGCATTAACAGTTTAACAGGAAATCCGGAGATGCTTGATGCACTTTTAACACAAGTAAGATTCCCGTATTCCGCGGGCACCTGTTTCCGGTAACCGTAACGGTGAATAAAATGCAGGAGAAAACGGAATTAACAGTATTACTCACTGAACTTTATCACACGTTCTTCCGATTGATATTGTCCATATGGCCGTTCAAAGATAATGATTAAAAAGGTGAAAAAGATATGAAATTTGTCAAAGTTACAGACAACAAAAATGTTTACGCAGATGGCATTCACGATGATACAAAGGCTTTGCAGGAATGTATCGACAGTATAAAAGACGGAGGAACAGTTTATTTTCCTGACGGTACATATCTTATTTCTGCAACACTTATCTTTTACTCGAATCAGACACTTAAATTTTCTGATAACGCTACAATTCTCCGCAGTGAAAAATCAGACCCTATTACAAGATATCTTCTTGCTTCTTATTCAGACCCTGAATGGGGAGCATATGAGGGTACACACGATGTTATAATTTCGGGAGGTACTTTTGACGGCAATAAAAACTTAACCGAACTGACAACTCTTGTAAATACAGTTCATTGCAGCAATATCACAATTGAAAACTGCAGATTCCTTCATTGTGCACAATGGCACTTCATCGAAATCAACGGAACGGAAAACACAACCATTCAGAATTGCGTTTTTGAAGGGCCGTCGTATACACGGCATAGTGATATACTTTTTAATGAACAGATTCAGCTTGATTTGTCACGACACGGCTCTTACGGACCTGTTTATGACTGCAACGGCACTCTTGTTGATTTCAAAAGTGACGATACCCCTTGCCGTAATATTGTAATCAGAAATAATATCTTCAAATGTGACGGCTTCCCCGGAGTGGGACATCACGGTGATATTGACCACCATAATATTCTCATCGAAAACAACATTTTTGACGGTCCCTCAGGAAGTATCGGCAAAAGCAGAGGATATATTATCTTCAGACCTATGGTTTATGATATTAATGTCAGAAACAATGTGTTTATTGCACCTGAAGAAACAGATTCTCCGTCTTACGGCATAATTTCCGAAAATCCTGATTTAAATGCATTGAAAACAGAAAATAATATTTTCATCGGAAAAATTGATAAAGAAGTTATTCAGGGGTAATTTCTATGGAAACAAAAATAAAAATAGGAGTCAAAAAACCTTTTTCAGTTGTGCACATATCAGACACACATCTGGCGTATGCTGATTCACGTGATGAAAAGCGTAAAAATGAACTCGCAATAAGTCGCCAAAAAGCATTTCCTCACGCTGACGAAACTTTACGTCTTGCAAGCAAAATTTCAAAAGAAAAAGGTATTCCTATTGTTCACACAGGCGACCTTATAGATTTCGTGTCACACCTGAATATCGAAAAAGCAAAAGAATTCTGCGATAAAAATGATTTATTTATGGCAGCAGGAAACCACGAGTTTTCGCTTTATTTAGGTGAGGCAAAAGAAGATGCCGCATATAGAAATCAAAGTCTCAGTAAAGTGCAGAGTGCTTTCAAAAATAATATCCGTATGTCTTCCAGAATAATCGGTGAAGTGAATTTTGTAGCTCTCGATAATGGTTATTATACATTTGAAGAAGAGCAATTCGATTTTCTGAAAAATGAAGTAAAAAAAGGTCTGCCGATAGTACTTCTTGTGCATACACCTTTTTATGAGAAAAAGCTGTATGATATAATGATGAACCACTGTGAAAGTGCGTATCTTATAGGCGTGCCTGAAGAACTTATGGAAATTTATCCCGATTTCAGAAAAGAACAGCAGAAAACAGATGCACTGACAGCAAAGGTTTTGGAATATATCTCAAAAGAAAGCCTTATAAAAGGGATTGTCGCAGGGCACGAGCATATAAATTACGAGGGTATGTTTGCAGACAGAATCCCGCAGATTATTACCAACTGCCCTGATGTACGCATAATAGAATTTATCTGATTATAAAAAATAAAACTTCTGAAAGTTATCTTGAAAGATAATCTTCAGAAGTTTTTGTTATGGTATTCAGTTTTTCTGTTTGCGGGTTAATATTGCCGAAATCAGGCAGACAGCAAATGAAACAACAGTGAAAATCAGTATACACATAAACACATCGTTCCAGCCTTTTGTATCAGCAATTTTTCCGAGAAGAGAAGTTGCAAGTGTGCTTCCCACGTAGCAGAAGGTGTTGAGAAGACCTGCGGAAAGTCCCGAGTCAATTTTATCCCTTGAATAAAGAGGAACAACACTTGTGATAACATTATTGACAGCTGACATAAGGCATGCAATTCCGCCGAAAAGCACAAGAGTAAGAGGTGCTGACCTGAAATTGATAGTAACAATAATAAGTCCTGCGAGTACCATTGCAGCAAAATAGAAAATTCCGTTAAGTACGTTTTCATTTTTTTGTTTTTTATGAAGTGCTTTTACCAGTGAAGCACCAAAAATTGAAAGCACAGGAAGAAGAAGTGTTACAATAATTGAGAGTGAGGAAGGGACACCGAATTCTTCTTTGAGTATGGACGGAACCCATGTTGTGATACCGTCTTTTATAAATCCGTTTGTAACTGCTGAAATGAGAATAACTACGATGCTGAAAACAAACACGGGAGTAAGTGAAAGTTTTTTGCCTTTTTGTTTTTCAATTTTCTCTGTTTCTTTTTTATTTTTCTGCAAAGTGGTCATTCCGATAAACCAGATTACTGCTACCGCACCGACAACTGCTGATGCCACGTAGAAAATTGAAGTCCAGTTCATTTTGAGTGCGGAGAAAAGTGCTGCAAGACCATAGGCTGTAAATGTACCTGAAGCCACAGTTGTACTCATTACCATAACGGCTTTCGGCAATTTATCGTCAGCCAGATTATCGGAAAGTGTTTTAATAAGCGATGACCAGAGAACAGACTGGAAAATACCATTAAAAAACCAAAGATATTTCATTATGTCAATACCCTGGCAAAAAGTCATCGAGAAGTTGATAACACAAGACGCTGTAAGTGCGACGAACACGGAAATTTTTGTGTTATATTTTTTTGAAAGAAGTCCGTTTACAAGCTGGCCTGCACCATAGGCAAAAAAGAAGAAAGAGCTTACTGTACCTGCAGCTTCCTTTGTTGTGCCTAATTGAGAAAGTATTTCAACCATAGAAGCATTGTAATTAAGCCTTGCTATGTAAGCGGCAGTATATGCTGCCCAGCAGAGAAATATAAGTAAATTTGATTTTTTACCGGTTAAAGAATTTATCATTTGATCAGATCTTTCTTTTTATCAGGATTTTATAATACTATAGATTATATCACTTTACCAAAACAATTTCAATAAATAATATGTTATTGTTTTTCACTTGCACCTATGATATAATGAATATAATACAATATCTTCTCTGAAAGGATAAATAATTATGAAAGAATACAAAACCTCTTGGGGCGTAAAATTCGGTTACGGTATAGGTGCGCTGGGTCTTGACTTATCTTACGGACTTTTCTATTCCTACCTTTCATACTACCTTACAAGTCTCGGCATTGCAGAAGCCTTTTTGCTGATTATCACTCCCCTTGCACGTATCTGGGACGGTATCAATGACCCAATGATGGGTACAATTGTTGACAACACAAAAACAAAAATGGGTAAATACAGGCCGTGGATTCTTATCGGTACTGCAGCCAACGCAATTGTACTTGCTCTTTTATTCTCCTCTTTCGGTATGAGCGGTACACCACTTTACATTTACATTGCAATCATGTATGTACTCTGGGGTATGACAAACACAATGGCGGACATCCCTTATTGGTCAATGGTGCCTTCATTCACAAACGATATGAAAGACCGAAACCTTGTTGCAACTGTGGCACGTGCTTTCAGCGGAATCGGTCAGGGACTTATAAGCATTCTCACTCCCATCATTCTTCCTATGCTTTCAACAGGTCTTAAAAAGACAGAAGACGGCTACAGTCCTGACGGCTTTTCAAAATGGGCAATTATCTGCGGTGTTTTTCTTGTGGTATTTGCAGTTATCTGCGTTCTTTCAACAAAAGAAAGACATGTTGTCTATTCAAATGAAAAATTCAGCTTTAAAAAAGTTTTCAGTGTTATAAAATCAAACGATCAGCTTGTTGTTTTTATGATTTTTGCAATGATTTCAAATGCAGGCTGGTATCTTACAAGCAGTACTGCCGTTTATTATTTCACAGATGTTCTGGGCAATCCGAAAGAACAGAGCCTGTTCTCAACTATCGGTGCGGTAGGCTCTGCACTCGGTCTTCTCGTTATTCCGGTGCTCAGTAAGAAATTCTCAAACCGTGTGATTTATCTTATTTCACTTACAACAACAATAATCGGCTACATCCTTATGTTCGTTTTCGGACCTGTGCTTAATATCACGATCGCAATGGACATAAGCTATGCTCTTGCAAGTATCGGTATCGGTTCAATGTTTGTAGGTCAGACAATCTTCCTTTCAGACATCGTTGACTACGGTGAATTCAGAACAGGCAAAAGAAGCGAAAGTATTACTTTCTCTATGAAAGGCTTCCTGCAGAAAATGGCTTATACTTTCCAGACACTTTTCCTTTTCGGCGGACTTGGTCTTATGAACTACACACAGCAGAAAGCTGTTGAAACCTTCAACGAGCCTACAAAAGCTGCAATCGGCATTATCTGCTTTGGTATTCCTCCCGTTCTTCTTGCAATCTCACTTATTGTTTTCAAAACAAAATTCAAGCTTTACGGCAAACTCCGTGACGAAGTTCATGATTATATTGCCGAAAAACGTGCAGAAAACAAAAACTAAAATGATAAGGAGTTGACCTCATGCAACTCGGATTTAAAGACAAAGAATTTAAAATTATGCAGGTGGCTGACACTCAGGAAGGCAAAAAGGTCAGCCCTGACCTGCTTAATCTTCTTAACGCTGCAATGGAAGAGGAAAAACCTGATTTAGTCGTTTATTCAGGCGACCAGATATGGAATATTGCTTCTTTCAAGGGTAACAAAAAAATTGTTTACGATGTGCTTTATAAAATCACAGAACCTGCCCATTCAAGAGGAGTTCCTTTTACAATCTGCTTCGGCAATCACGACAGACAGGTTGGTCTTTCAAACGAAGAGCAGTTTGAAATTTATAAAACTATTCCTCATTTCGTTGGTGAAAACACAGAAGGCATTGACGGTTGCGGAAATCATGTTATTGAAATTAAAAACGGTGACGAAATCGTTTTTCTTCTTTACTGTATAGACAGCCATACAAGCCTTGCCATAGGCTACGACCACGTCCACGAAAACCAGATTGAATGGTACAGAAAAACGCGTGACGAATATAAAGAAAAAAAAGGCAGATATATTCCGTCAATTGTGATTCAGCATATTCCCGTACCTGAAGTTGACCAGCTTATGCTTGAAGTGAAAAAGGGAACAAAAGGTGCTGTTCAGGGGTTCAGAAACCGTGCAAGAAAATGGTATATTCTTGACCCGAACAAGGTGAACAAAGGTGCATTTATGAAAGAATCACCTGCTGACCCTATGGAAAACGGCGGTCAGTTTGAAGCTATGGCGGAAAAGGGCGATGTGAAAGGCATTTATTTCGGCCATGACCATATTAACTCTTTTAACGGCAATGTAAGAGGTATTGACGTGGGTTACACCCAGGGTGCAGGTTTCCACATTTACGGACCAGGTCTTGACAGAGGTGTGAGAATAATTTCTCTTAAGGATGACGGTACATTCACAACATATGACCGCAGATACAGAGATCTTATCGGTAAAAAAGTTAAAGAAAAATTCCGTTTTGCGATGTACCAGATTATGCCTACAAATGTTTACGAAGCTTTTTACAGACTTCTTAAATTCTTCGGTGTGGCAGCGATAATCGCAGCAGTGATTTTATTGATAAACTATTTTAAATAATTCTGAAAAGTCAAGGTATATTTACAATGGAAATTAAACGCTACGAAGAAAAATATAAAAACGATGTCCGACACGTGTGCCTTAACAGTGAGGGACCCTGCGACTGGAGTGAGAAAAAACAATATATTATTCTCACAACTTATTGCGATTATTTTATTGAAAAAGAAGGTAGTAACTGTTTTGTGGCAGTTGACGAAAACGACAGAGCAATCGGCTACATTCTCTGTGCTGAAAATTACGATAATTTCAGAAAAGTGTTCAACAAAGAATATCTTACGCGATTCAAGAAGACGGACATTATCGGCAGAGCAGTTGCAGTTCTTTCAACCTTTATTCAGGCAAGGCTCAAAAAAGAATATCCTGCCCATATGCATATCGACATTCTCCCTGAATATCAGCGGATGGGGCTGGGACATAAACTGGTAGATGCCTTGTGTGAAAATTTAAAAGAAAAGAAAGTTAAAGGTGTTTGCCTTACAATGTTTACAGGCAACAAAAAAGGTGGCGGCTTTTACAGAAAATACGGCTTCACATTACTTAAAACTGTATTTTCAACTGACATTTTTGCATTGAAATTATAAAATATACAACAAAAAAATCCCGTTGAACTAAAAAGTTCAACGGGATTTCGTTTAAAATTCAGGTTTGAATGAAGGCATCATTTCCAGCTTGAAAAGATTCATTCTGTGCTTTCTGTCAATAAGTTCTTTTTTGTTTTTGTCTTCAATTTCGCCTGTGCGGATATATCTGTCAAGTTCTGCATAAGTAAAGCCTAAATTTTCTTCATCAGTTTTTCCGCAAAGTCCGTCAATAGGAACTTTTTCAACAAGCACTTCAGGAAGACCTAAAAATCTGCCGATTTCTTTAACTTCTGTAACTGTAAGATGTGACATAGGTGAAAAATCACCTGCCGCATCGCCGTAACGTGTTGAATAACCAACCCAGTCTTCGGATAAATTGCAGGTATTCACAACGCGTCCGTTTACAGACTGACTTACAGCATAAAGGGTTGTCATTCTTACTCGTGGAGGAATGTTTGTTTTTGTCTGCACTGAAACAGGCAAATCCTCAGGCATATTTTTAAGAAGAGAATCAATAGCATCCTTTACATTGATTTCGTAATGCTTAATCCCTAAGTGATTTACAAGGAGATAAGCCATATCAATATCATGCTGTTCACCCTGAGGCATAAGCACACCGACAACTCTGTCCTTGCCTAAAGCTTCAACACAGAGTGCTGCAGCAATTGAACTGTCTTTACCGCCTGAAATCCCCACAACCGCATTGCAATCAGGGCCGTTGTTTTTAAAGAAATCTCTTATCCATTCCACACAGTCATTTTTTACTTTTTCTGCATTAAACATAATTTACACCGCCTATATTATTTCTATCTGACACATCTGCATCGTTCTGAGTGCCGCTTCGTGGCTTTCAGGTGTCACGCCTGCACAGCATCTGCTGTCTACCTTCACATCTGCATCAGGGAACATAGCTTTTATAATAAGTGCAT
>JAZQWT010000009.1:0-7055 GCA_045632485.1 Acutalibacteraceae bacterium | reverse complement strand
CTTCCTGACCTATCCCTTTACCTCGGAAAGTAAAAATCTGCTGACCGTCTTTTATTTCAGTTTTTATACAATCAACAAAAGCGTAGTCACCTTCGTTGTAATCCCACACAATGCCTTTTTCTGCATCGTAAGGCAACGCTATTTCTTCCTGACCTTTACCCGTCAATGTTTCGAAAAATCCGATAATGGGACTGAACATTGAAAGAATTAAAGCCAACGGTATCATCCAGAATCCTACAAATGCCATAATTTAACCTCCTAAAATAATTATCTTGAATAAAATTTATTCCTTGTTATTGTATCTCAGGTTTCACTTCTGTCCACTTGCCGTCAACATAATATGACCTGCTTTCCTGTGTGATTGTGGCTTCACCGTTTTCAAGCACATAAGTAATAAAAATCCTCTCGTGCCATTCCCATTTATCATCTTCTGTTCTTCTCATATATTCAAATCTATTTTCATACACGGTTTTGCCTTGATTTACAAGCTCATTTTCAAGCTCTGATTTACCGTTACCGTTTGGCATACACACAAAAGTATACGTTTCTTCACCGTCGATTGTTTCTGTTTTGTATACGTCGCCATTGTCTACTACATACCATTGAGCACCGTCAACAGGAAAATCAGCTTTCGGAGTATATGTTATCATATCGTATTCATCAGGAGAGTACAAACTTACCTTATGTTCAAGAGCAAAATACATATTATCTCTTGCAGCAAAATATGTGACTGTTTCTCCGTTTTCTGCAGTAAATACGATTTCAAACCAATCATATATATCTTCCCTGTCATTAAACACAGAAGAGCCTTTAAACACAAAAATCTGTTTGTCACCATATGTTTTTGTATCTTCCAGTGAAAACCATGCTTCAGGCATATCACATTCCCATACAAGACCTTTTTCTTCGTCGTAAGGCAATTCAACCTTTGTCTGATTCTGACCCGTTATAGCACCAAAAACAGAACCGAAAAACATCCACACCATAATAAGCGGTGCAATAAAAAATACTGTAACCGAACCCATAATCAAACCTCTTTTATTCTGTTATATTGAAATATTCTTCAAATCCTCCGTTTTTTAATAAGCCTGAAAAATACGCTTCAAGCTCCGCGGGTAGAGTTGACACCTCAATCATACCCGTGCTTCCGTTATGATATCTGAAAAGGTAAAGATTGCCGTCATAAATATAAAACTCATCTGTATGCGTTTCAAGGAAACCGTCTTTACTTTCTTTATAAAAACGAATTCTTGGAGTAGATTTTGCCGGTAATGTTAATCTTTCAGCCTCAGGATGACTTGTTGACAGATACCCGTTTTTAACAGAAAACTCAATTATATCGTTAAAATTCCCCATATCTGCATTTTCAACAATATGTTCACCGTCTGATTCGTTATTAATCACTACCTTATAATAATAAATGTAATTGTTATCATCAGCGTAATATGAATGCAATTCTTCCCATTCATCTTGCTGACAGAATAATGTATATCTTATATCCGTACTGTAGCTTGTGTTTGCGTGTCTGTGTATATATTTGTCCTCAATCTGATAATAATCGATTGTAACAGGACCGAGTAACGAAAAATTCAATTTTCTGTATACAGGTTCTTCACCATAAAGATTGTATCGGTTTTTAAAATGCATATTTTCAGGAACGACCCCGTTCTGATATGTAATACCGCCGATTTCAATCATTTCGCACTCAAAAGGTTCTTCCTCTCTCAAAGGAAAAAGAATTGAGATTAACGACATTAAAATTGAAACTATAAATGTTATAAGCCTTTGCATAATCTTCATCCTTTCTTTTTATGCTTTTCAGCTCTCATTATATAATCAACAAAAAACAGAAATGTAACAGAAAAACTTTGAAAATCTTAAAAAAGTGCATAGCTATATAAACTATGCACTGAAATTTAATATCGTTTTAAAGAATCGACCATGGTGAACAGTTCAACAAAGAACGCATTTGTGCTTTCTGCATCTGCACCAAGTCCGATAACGGTGCCGTGGTCGCCTCTTCTTTCAGGTGCTACATACCAGATACCGCGTTCATATTCAGCATCTTCACCTGTGGGCAAATCTGTCCATTCTTCATCAAAGGGATATTTTGCAGAAATTGTGCTGACTAAACCGTCGTTGGCCTGCCACGTTTCGTCAATTACAATTCCACCATCTGTTGTGCCTTTGTACTTGCCGATAAGTCCTGCAGGCAGCATAAGAATGGGATTTGTGCCTGAATCAGGTACCTGACCGCCAAGAATTGTACCTTCCTTTGTGGTACTGTAATAGTACGAGAAATAATAAATGTCTTCAACTGTTTTTATTGTTTTATTAAGTTCATTTGCGCCATCAGGAGAAAGGTCATATGCTGCGTGGTCTGTGCCGATTTTCATAAAATCAATTAACGCATCTTTATTACCTGACTCAATACCGAAGTGGTCAAGCTTGAAATCGTACACTTCATCAATTGAATCTGTTGTGATACCTGAAAGGTTGAAGCACAAATCAATAAGCAAATCCGTTGTGCTGTCAACGCCAAGAAAACCGCCTGCGGTATTTATAATTTCTGTAAGCGATGAGCCGTTATGAGGTGCACAGAGAGATGTGACGCTGTGAACCCAATCACCTTTTCCGTCCTCGAAAAGAGGTGAAAGATTTTCTGTTGTTGCTTCTTTTTCGGCTTCGCTTCCGTATTCAAGAAGTGATGCAAAAAGTCTCACAGTAGCACCGCCGAAAGAGTGACCAATGAGATTGATTTTTACACGCTGACCGCCGTTTACTTTAGTTCCCCAGTTTTCTACCATAGGCGTGGTGAAGGTTTCGCCGAAACGTTCATGGTTATGTTGTTTTGAATGTGCTTCACCATAGTCAACCTGCGTACCTGTAAGCTGGGCATATAATTCACATGCTCTGTCCCAGGCACTTGACATAGGTCCTACACTGGGAGTGTGAACGGTATAGCCTTCTTCGGTAAGTGCAGTTTCAAGATTGCCTGAGGTTGCACCCCAATACTGAACAGTGTTGTTTATTCCGTCACCGCTTCCCCATCCGCCGAGACCGTGAACAAGAACATAGGGGTACTGAATTTTACCTCCGTTAATTGCCCACCATGCTTCTCTGATTCCGCCATAGTATAACGGAAGTGCAACTGCAGTTACAACAATACACAAAGCAAGAATTGCAGCAATTATTTTAGGTATTAATTTTTTCTTGGATTTTTTATTTTCTTCTTTTTCGGATTCTTCTTCAGCAATAATATCATCATCTGATACGAAAGGTTCTTCGTTTTTTTCGTCATCATTTTTCAGAAGAAAATCTGTAGACACTCCGAACAATTCACTCATAGCAATAATTTTTTCTGTATCAGGTAACGCACCGCCTGATTCCCATTTAGAAACAGACTGTCTTGACACACCTAATTTTTCAGCAAACGATTCTTGTGACAAGCCGTTTTCTTTTCTTAACTTCTGGATTTTATCTGCAAGATTCATTTTTTCCCTCCTCGGAATTGTTGGCATAATTTTACTGCGATTAAGGGCTTTTTTCAACCAACTTTACTTTACATTGAGAAAATTTTATGTATATTATAGTTTAAAAGCCGATGTAAACTCAACTTTACATCCCAATAATATCACAAATTTATGTCAAAATCAACAAAAGTAACGCTTGTGCAGATAAAAATAATTCAATTGCGTGAAGGTGTTTATTTTGTCAGTCGTATTCTTTCGCACAAACAAAAAACAACACAACAGTTGCAAAATTATACGGATAAAATATACTTTGACAAATGAAAAAGGAGTTGTTTTCTCAACAACTCCTTTTTAGTTATTGTATTAAAATTCAATCATATTTATCCTTATATTTTTCTGTAAATTCCAGCAAATCATCGTCAATCAGAGCATCAGTGTTATACTTCTTTACCTGCGTGCAGATTGTGTAAAAAAGCTGTTTATGTTTCAGAAACAGACGTGAAACAGAAATTGGGTCAGGATAATTTTTTGATGTTACAATAATCTTATAAATTCCCACAACAGGAAGTTTTTTTGTCTCTATGCTTATAACACTTCCATAGCCTAATGTGATAGAAAAAGTTTTGAACACATTGAGTGCTTTCATCCTGAAGTTATCGAATTTTACGTATTCGCTTAAAGTTTCAACTTTACTACCGGCACAATTTATAATCATCAAAGATGTAATTGCAATCGGCATAGCCATAAGAAGTGAATCAAGACCTTTTCTCCCCTTACTGTGGGCTTCCACAAATTCGGGAAAGAAATAAAAAACAGAAAAGCTTAATAATGTAAGAGATATAAATACAATCACGAAAACTAACGGATTATATCTGTGTTTCATATCAGACACCTACCAATTCACCTATTTTTTCAGCTGTTATCTTAATCTGTTCCGGTGCAGTTATTGCTGCTTTGCCGTCACCCACCTGCTCTCCGTAAACTCCGAAATATGCATGGCATCCGCCGTCAATTACAAATTCCGAAAAATCTTCGGGGAGATTTTTTCTGCACTCCTCATATTTTTCGCGATTGAGAACCCTGTCTTCGCTTCCGTAAACTGAGAGAACGCGAAGGTCAGTTTCTGACAAATCTGCAGTTGAATATGAGCCTAAAAGAATGAGTCCTTCAAAATCATCCGCATTCTTTTCAAGGTAAGATGCCGCCATTGAGCCACCGAGAGAATGACCGGCTATATACCAATCTATGATTTCAGGGTATTTTTCCTGAAAACCGTCTGCCGCATTTATATCGAACACAGCAAGATGAAAGGGCATTTTCACAAGCACACACAGAATACCCTTATCTGTACAGGCTTTCATCAGCGGTTCATACGATGTATGCTCAACCTTACCGCCCGGGTAGAAAACAAGTCCCGCTTTCACGCTTTCAGGCTTGTAAACAATTGTTCCGTCTTTAAGAATTTCCCTTGACACAGGTTCTGCGGGAATAACATCTGCAACAGGAGAAACACTGGAAACATAATAATCCCCCAGATAAACTGCACAGGCAGAGAAAATAATCGCAAGAATCATTACGGGAATAGTTATGGCAAAAAACAGTTTTCTCTTTTTCTTATCACTAAAAAGTTTCAAATAATCACCTTATTTAAGAACAACGTATCCGCAAACGGGAAGTTTCACTTCACCGTTTATTTTTTCGTCTGTAATAACATCAGTATATTCTTTATCAAGGATAATTTCTCTTTCTTCATCTGAGAAATTCATTACGAAAACAATGTCGCCTCTTTTTCTCAGATAAACTCCGTCAGCAAGTTTTATATCTGCATCAGGTGCGATTTCAAACTGACTGAGGAAATCTTCTGCAAAGTCATCGTCATTTCTGAATGCAACATAATATGCCTTACCTTTGCCGTAAGAATTTACGGTTACCGCAGGTTGACCTGCATAGAAGTCTTTTTCATACTCGCCTAACGCTTCTGCCTCATTTGCGTGGATAATATCGCAAACGTGAACAACATCGTATTTTTTGCCGTTATAGGAAACAGAGTTTTTAATATTTTCAGGAAGACCGTCAGATTCTTCATTCCAGATACCGAAAACTTTTTTAAGATTATTTGCAGGGAATCCGCCGAGGAAGCATAAATCGTCCTTGTCAACAAGACCTGTAAGATATGTTGCAATAAAATTACCGCCATTTTCAACGTATTCCTCAATGCGTTTATCTGTGCCGTCCTTGAGCATATAAAGGAATGGTGAAATAACAAGGTCATATTTTGAAAAATCGTCTTCCATTGAAATGATATCAACGGTAACACCTTTTTTCATAAAGGGTGCATACCATTTTTTACATTCCTCAAGGTAGCTTCTGTTGATGTTATTGAAACCGTGGAAATGTTTTATTGCCCAACCGTTTTCCCAGTCATAGATAATTGCGACTTTGGCTTCAGAATATTTTCCTACAACATCCGATAATTTTTCAAGACTTTCGCCCAGCTTTGCAATCCCTTTGAAAACCCTTGTGTTTTCGTGTCCGCAATGGTCAACAACCGCACCGTGATATTTCTCATGACCACCACGGCTTTTTCTCCATTGGAAATATTGCACGCTGTCTGCACCGTGGGCAACCGCCTGAATTGAAGATAATTCCTGCATTCCCGGTTTGGGAAGCTTATTCACATTATGCCAGTTAACCTGTGAAGGTGTGCTTTCCATCATAAAGAAAGGCTGACCGTTTCTCATTGAACGGAATGCATCATGTACGAATGCATTTTCAAGTGCTTCCGCTTCGTTTCTACCGTTATCCCACGCGGGGTAACTGTCCCAGGAAACCAGGTCAAGCTTCTTTGCAAATTTCTGATAATCAATTCCGTCATACATTCTCATAAAGTTGGTTGTTATGGGAATGTCAGGTGTAATTTCACGCAAGGGTGCAATTTCGTTTTCGTAAAAAGAAATGTGGCTGTCTGACACAAATCTGTTCCAGCAAAGCTTCATTGCGGAAACGTGGTTTTCACCCCTGAATTTAGGTGAATTGATTTGTGACCAATCTGTCACCTGATGGCTCCAGAAGCCGTTCCACCATTTGAAATTAAGCTCATCAAGGCTGTCGTGATAATATTCCTTAAGCCAATCCCTGAAAGCTTCCTGGCAAAGCTCACAATGGCATTCTCCGCAGTATTCATTTGAAATGTGCCACATTTTCACTGCAGGATGGTCTTTATATCTTTCTGCCAGTTTACGGTTGATGTTTCTCACCTTTTCTCTGTAAACGGGAGAAGTGAGGCAATGGTTGTGCCTTACACCGTATTCGTTTCTGATGCCTGTTTCTTCAACACGTAAAACTTCAGGATATTTCTGTGCAAGCCATGCAGGTCTCGCACCTGACGGAGTTGCAAGAATAACTTCAATACCGTTTTCGTGAAGTTTATCGAGAATTCTGTCAAGCCATTCGAAGTTATAAATTCCTTCTTCAGGCTCGAGCATTGCCCACGAAAAAATACCTACAGTTGCACTGTTGATGTGGGCAAGTTTCATCAGGCGCATATCTTCGTCCCAGATTTCAGGGAAGTTTACCCACTGG
>JAZQWT010000008.1:0-16857 GCA_045632485.1 Acutalibacteraceae bacterium | reverse complement strand
TCGCCTCCTGATGGGTAAGCACCTCCCGCAAACAATTCAGGAATACCGTCGTTATCAATGTGGCAAAGTGCATAGCAATACGAGTAACCTTTTACTTCTTCTAAGTATTCCTGATAAGCTGTTTTCCATGCAGGAACAGCCGGTTTTGTTGTAGTAGGAGCACTCGTTTCTTTTTTAGTTGTAGTTTCTTTTTTAGTTGCAGTTTCTTTTTTAGTTGAAGTTTCTTTTTTAGTTGAAGTTTCTTTTTCAGTTGTAGTTTCTTTTTTAGTTGTAGATTCTTCTGCGCTTTCTTTAACAGTTTCTGTTGTTTCTGTATCACCTTGAACAGACTGTGTAACAGATTCTGTTGTAGCGTTTACACCTTCAGAATCAGGCTTTGATTTGCAAGAGCATAATAAAAGACATAAAACTACAAAACATAAAATAAGTGAAACTGACTTTTTAAACATTGTGATATCCCCTTTGCACCTTAATAAAGTTCAGCAACGCCAGAACATATATAAATAATAGCATATATACATATTGATAGTCAACAAATAAAATCGGCGTAAGAGATACGTATCGGCAGACCTAATACAACAAAACAAAAAACTCGTAAGGTTCATCACCTTACGAGTTTTTGTTTTGAAAGATTTTAATACCATATCCAACCGAAGAGAACTATTATAATAATCCACTGCCACCAAGCGTATGAAACTGTAACTGTACAGGTATCTTTATATTCGTTGCCGTAATTGTCATAAACAGTTACTGTAATTTCTGCTTCACCTGTGCCTGTAGCGTAAATGCTACCCTCATTATCGATAGTTACAAGGTTAGTATCTGAAGATGAATATTCAATGTAATAATATCTGTCCGATATAATTTCTGCATTAATATTAACTGTCTGCTTATAGTTCATTGAAATATCAGAAGCATTAATTTCTATTTTTTCAAATGTAAGAGCAGGAATAATTTCTTCATCAATTAAATTTCCACAGACTGTGCAATATTTCACACGCAGACCTGCGTCCCAATAAGTAGGATAAGATTCAACTACCCACTCACCCTCATTGTGACCAACGCTTTGAATTACAACAAAGTAATAATCTTTACACTGCGCACAGTAGTATTTCTTATATCCATTTTCTGTACAAGTTGCATTTTGAGCTTCAACTAACTCTGTTTCGTTGTGACCTGTTGCAGGCACATAAGAATCTTTCACATCATAATCACAATCAGCGCATGTATGATGCGTGTAACCATCATCTTCACAAGTGGGAGCAACTATTACTGTGATATGAGTATGTCCTGTTGCAGATATAACATTATCAGTATATGAATCACCACAAACTGAACATGTATATGTTGTGAAACCATCTTCTGTACAAGTAGGATCAACCACTTCAGATTTGTATGTGTGTCCGTTATTTTCAACTATGAAAACAAATATAATATCAAAAACAATTTCGCCATCAATAGTAATTGTGGTTTCTACTTTATTGCCGGCCTTATGCCATTCGTCAAATGTGAGGTAATATGTACCGCTCTTTGAAATTTTTATAGGTGTGCCGTTAGTCGCAACAACAACATCCTTACCGTCAGTTGTTGTAGGATAAATATTTATCTGTGTTGCATTTTCTGAAGCTGTAATAACAAGAGCGTTGCCGTCGCGATTTACTGATGAGTTAGAAAGACGCAAAATTGAAGTATCAAATTTCTGATATTTAATTATTTCAGTTTCTTCACTACCGCAAGCTGAACAAACTCTTGCTTTAAGTCCATCTGAACTCTCAGTAGGCTCTTTTACTGTAAACCAGTTTTCCCATGAATGACCGAGAAGGTCAATATAATTATCAGTGTAAGAATTGCCACATCTTGAACAATTGTAAGCTGTGTAACCATCTTTTGTACAAGTAGGTGCAATTACCGTTGATGTATAATTATGTCCTAATTTATCAAGAGACTCAGTATAACTGTCACCGCAAGAACACGTATATGTTACAGAGCCTTTTTCTGTGCAAGTTGGCTCAACCGTTTCCACATCATAAGAATGTGTATGTGCTGATGATGAAAAGTGAATATCAGCAGTTTTCAAGCAAGTGTTATACGGTCCGATCTTAACCCTGTTCCACTCATCAGCCGATCCCATAAAATATATGTCTTCAAGTACTTCATAGGGATATGAGTCAAAGGCACTTCCCGCTATCCCGACAAGCTTATTATATAATGTGATTTTTTTAACTTTTGCACTAAAAGTACTAAAAGCACTATGACCAATATACATCAATTTTTCTGAAAAATCAATTTCTTCAGCTTTACAATAAGCTAAAGCATAGTCACATATAATCAGAACGCTATCAGGCATATTAAAAATTTTATCTTTTTTGCCTGCAGGATAGATAATCAATTCAGTTTTATTTTTATCATATAAAACGCCATCACTACTTGAGTAATATAAATTTTTGTTATCAACATTAATTGATTCAAGATTGCCACTGTAATGAAAAGCTTTTTCGCCAATAGAAATAACATTTTGGGGAACTGTAATTGAAGTAATATTATCACAATTACTA
Organism: Acutalibacteraceae bacterium; assembly: GCA_045632485.1. Classification (GTDB taxonomy): domain Bacteria; phylum Bacillota; class Clostridia; order Oscillospirales; family Acutalibacteraceae; genus SIG575. The sequence goes on along the minus strand of JAZQWT010000008.1, from coordinate 14,302 downwards.
AAAGCAAAGTCGCCAATTCTTTTTACGCTATCAGGAATAACTACCGAAAATATGCCACAGTCATAAAAAGCATATGAACCTATGTTTTCGACACTACCGGGAATTGTAACACTATTAAGAGAATGATAATTTTTAAACGCACCATCAGCAATCGTTTTTGTACCTGATTTTATATTTATATCTTCCGATTCAGAAAAACGTCTGTCATTTGCCTCGATAAGATGATTTCCTATATACAAAACATCATTTTCCCAATTGCTTGAGTTATTATAATATGCGGTCGCAACAAAACATTGTTCACCTATACTTATAACACTATCCGGAATTGTAATTGAATTTAAATAATCACAACTCCAAAAAGCACTTTCTCCTATACTTTTAACACTGTCAGGAATAGTAATTGATTTCAATTCGAAACAGGAACTAAACGCACTACCGCCTATACTTATAACAGTATTCGGTATTATAACCTCATCGATATAACTTTCACCCGAAAAAGCTTCAGCAGCAATTGTTTTGGTGCCGTGTTTTATTTGATATACAACATTACTACTATCATTAGTACAAAATTCAATTAAATGATTACCAATATACAAAACATCTCTTTCATCGTTACTTACATTGCCTATAATAACATCTTCCCAATTATCCGTATCAGCATAGTATGCTGTTCCGTTAAACGCATTACGATCTATATGCATTACACTATCGGGAATAGTTATTGATGCAAGTTTACTGCAATAACTAAAAGCATTTCTACCTATACTCAAAACACTCCCGGCAATTTTTATTGACTCAATATTACTACAGTAATAAAAGGCAAAGTCCCATATATTTTTAACACCATTCGGAACTACATAGTCTACAGTTGTTTTACCTGCAGGATATGCAATAAGTTCTCTTACATTTTTATCAAATAATACACCATCCACATCTGTATAATATTGATTTTTTTCATCAACATCAATTGCTTCAAGGCTGGCACAATTATAAAAAGCTCTATTCTCAATAGTTACAACACTATCAGGAATATAAATCGATTCAAGCTTACCGCATGAAGAAAAAGCAGTTTCGCCTATATTATTAACAGTATCCGGTATTGTTACAGAAACAAGTTCTGAACAATTATAAAACGCGTTATCATTAATCGAAACAACAGGACATCCGTTGAGTTTTGACGGAATTGTCAGATGTCCGCTTACAGAATCGTCACAATCAGTTATATACACTTCACCATATGACGTAGTGTAAGTTAAAACATCGTTTGCATCAACGGCTTCTGTATTGACATTGAATAAATCGCAAAAATCAAGCCATTGCGGTAATTCAACACCTATAAAGCCTGCTAAAGGAGCAATACCGATTGTCATTACCAGCACCATCAAAAGAGACAAAAGTTTTTTAATTGTGTGTTTAGTTGCTTTTTTCATTATCTTACCTCCTTGAAATATTGTTAACCATTTTGATTGTAACACGTATAAAATTTAATTGCAAGATTTTTTTGGAACATCCATATCTTAAAAACAAATAATCTCCATTCAATAAAAACTGAATGGAGATCAGATATTATCAATTATTTATTTTTTATCAAAGAAGATGTTCAACTTTGCTTCTGAGGAATGCTTTCTGCTCGTCGTTAAGTCCTTTGAAGGGTTTTCTGGGTGTACCGAAGTCCATTCCCATCATATTGAGGATTTCTTTTTCACCTGCAAAAACACCAACTTTACAAAGAGCATCGATAATGTCGTTTGCTTCTTTCTGAAGTTCCTGACATCTTGCGAAATTGCCCTCATTAAAGCATTTATACATTTCTACATACTTTTCTGCGAAACAGTTATAAGTGCTACCTATACCGCCGTCTGCGCCCATTGAGAGGCCTGAAAGAAGTATTTCATCAAAACCGTTGAATACAACTTTATCAGGATATTTCTTTTTAAGTCTTTCAAGACCGAAGAAATCGTTTGATGTGTATTTAACACCCATAAAACGGTCACTTTCAAGGAATTCTGATAAGCCGTCTACACCAAGCTTTGAATTTACAAGCACAGGCACATAGTAAAGAAGCATAGGTACTGATGTGTTGTTTGCAATATCGAAATAGAAATCCTTGATTTCATCGTAGCTGAAACCATAGTAGAAAGGTGCAACTGATGAAACTGCATCAAAGCCTACACTTTCTGCATACTGTGCAAGGTCGAGAGTAAGCTTTGTGCCGATAGCACCTACGTGTGCTATAAGGTTTACTCTGCCTTTTACAATGTCAGAAACAAGCTTGTAAACTTCTTTTCTTTCTTCGTGTGAAAGAAGGAACGCTTCACCTGTGCTGCCACCTACATAGAAACCTGTTACACCTTTTGCGATGTTCATTTCAATGAGTTTTTCAAGTGATTTTTCGTTGATTCTGTCATTCTCATCATAGGGAGTGAGAAGTGCGGGATAAATACCTTTAAAATCTTTCATAATTTATGTCCTCTCTTTGTTAAAATAAACTTATCTGGTTTGATTCCGGCAGTCCTGCCAGTGCCCCTGCTTCCTGTAAAGCAGTGATAACACTTGAAGAAACACCTGAACGATTCTGTAAATCTTCTGCAGAAATAAATTCACCGTTTCCGTCTTCGCGTGCTGCCTGAAGCTGTTTTGCCGCGTTTTCGCCAACACCGTTAAGTGCAGAGAATGCAAGGCGGATTTTTCCGTCTTCAATCTGATAAACAGTTGCGTGTGACTTATAGATATCAACAGGAAGAAGTTCAACTCCTCTTGCCATCATTTCATTGATAACCTGAAGTGCTGTGTACGTACCTTCTTCTTTTGCGGTTGCTTCTTTGACTTTGATTTTTGCAGAAATATCAGCCATTTTCCTTTTAACAGCCTGACGCCCCTGCATAATTGCCACAGTATCAACGTCTTCACCGCGTACTGTCATATAAACTGCATAATATTCGACAGGTCTGTAAATTTTGTACCAACCAAGACGGAGTGCTGCACTGACATATGCCGCTGCGTGAGCCTTAGGGAACATGTATTTGATTTTCATACATGAATCGATATACCATTGAGGTACATCATGTTCTTTCATAGCATTGATATGGTCTTCCGTAAGAAGTTTTGTTGCCTTACCTTTACGGACGATTTCCATAATTTTAAATGCCATATCAGGCTCAAGACCTTTATGCATAAGATAAACCATAATACTGACACGCGTTCCGATAACATCGGAAATTGTGCATGTACCGTCTTTAATTAAATCCTGTGCATTGCCGAGCCAAACGTCTGTACCGTGGGAAAGTCCCGAAATCTGTAAAAGGTCGGTAAAGTTTTTAGGCTGTGCATCAAGAATCATCTGACGTACAAATGGTGTACCCATTTCAGGAATAGACAATGTACCCGTTTCGCATTCGATATCATCAGCAGTAACACCCAACGGTTCAGGTGTATTTATCATCTCATAAATTTTGGGGTCACAGATATCAACATCCATTGCTGCAATACCTGTTGCATCTTCAAGATGCTTATAAATTGTGGGAACATCATGGCCGAGGTTATCAAGCTTAAGAATTGTATCGTGGAGAGAATGGAAGTCGAAGTGAGTTGTGAGAATATCTTTATCCACTTTGTCGGCAGGATGCTGAATAGGTGTAAAATCTTCCGCCACATAATCGTTGGGGATAATAACCATGCCACCCGGATGCTGACCTGTTGTTCGCTTAACACCGGTGCAACCGATTGTAAGTCTGTCTTCTTCTGCACGTGACACAACTCTGCCGCGTTCATCGAGATACTTTTTAACAAAGCCATATGCTGTTTTATCGGCAAGAGTACCGATTGTACCCGCTTTGAAGCAATGGTCTTTACCGAAAAGCTCTTCTGTATATCTGTGTGCCCAGAACTGATATTCACCCGAGAAGTTAAGGTCAATATCAGGCTGTTTATCGCCTTTGAATCCGAGGAAAGTTTCGAAAGGAATATCGTGACCGTCACGGTTAAGTGCGTGACCGCAGTTGGGGCAATTCTTCTTCGGTAAGTCGTAACCTGAGCCGTATTCACCTTTAAGGAAAAATTCACTGTACTGACATTCAGGGCAGACATAGTGCGGTGCCAATGGGTTAACCTCAGAAATACCTGCAGCATTTGCAACGAATGATGAACCAACAGAACCTCGTGAGCCTACAAGGTAGCCGTTATCAACAGAGTTCCACACAAGCTTCTGTGCGATAACATACAAAACTGCGAAACCGTTCTTAATTATAGATTTGAGTTCCTTATCAAGTCTTGTAGCAACATATTCAGGCACAGGGTCGCCAAACATTTTCTTTGTTCTTTCCCAGCAGATGCGTGTAAGTTCTTCTTCCGCACCCTCGATATACGGCGGATAGTTACCCTGAGGAATAGGTCTTATGTATTCAACTGTATCCGCAATAAGGTTTGTATTTTTAACAACAACCTCATATGCCGTTTCTTCACCGAGATAACTGAATTCTTTGAGCATTTCCTCTGTTGTTCTGAAATAAAGAGGTGCCTGCTCGTCAGCATCTTTAAATCCCTGCCCTGCCATAAGAATTGCACGGTAAACGCTGTCTGATTCATCAATGAAATGAACGTCACCTGTTGCAACTACAGGCTTGCCGAGACTGTCGGCAAGTGCAATTATCGAACGGTTGATATTCTCGATATCTGCAACGGATTTAAGTTTACCGTCACGTACAAGGAACATATTGTTTCCGTTGGGCTGAATTTCAAGGTAATCATAGAAAGATGCTATTTCAAGCTGTCTTTCTCTTGATTCACCGTCAAGAATTGCTCTGTAAAGTTCACCTGCTTCACAAGCTGAACCGATAATCAGACCTTCTCTGTGAGCTATAAGTTCAGATTTGGGAATTCTCGGACGTTTATGGAAATATTCAAGGTTGGACTTTGTTATCAACTGATAGAGATTTTTAAGACCAACTGTATTTTTTGCGAGAATAATTATATGATATGTTCTTTCTGCTTTGATTTCTTCTTTTGTAAGTTTACGGTCGTCAAGTTTCATATCGTCTACGAAATAGCCTTCCATACCGTAAATAACTTTAATTCCGCTTTTACCGATTGCGTTCATAGCATCGGGGAATGCCTGAACAATACCGTGGTCGGTAATAGCAATAGCTTTATGCCCCCATTTTATTGCACGTTCTACAAGTTTGCCTGCAGGAGTCATGCCGTCCATTGAAGACATATTTGTATGAAGATGAAGTTCAACACGCTTTTCAGGAGCATTATCCGTTTTCTGCATTTTTTCAATCTGCGTAATTGCTCTTGCCTGAATGCAGTAATCCTTCATCCATTTATCAAAAATAACCGTTCCCTTAACAGCAACTACAATACCGTCTTTAAGCTTTGCTAAAAGAGATTTTGTGTTCTCATTTGCTTCAAAAAGTTTTACAGTGTATGAATTTGTAAGGTCAGTAATATTAAAACTGATGATTTTATTCCTGCCGTCACGTGTTTCTCTTACATCAAGGGAGAAAACCTCACCCCACACGGTAACCATACCATCCTCATGGCTGATGTCTTTAAGTGCGGTAGGTCTTGTTTTGATTTCATTACCGTAAAGAGGTGCTGCATTTGTAAAGCTGATGGGCAAATCAGGATAAGTCTGCTCCGGCTCTTTCTTCTTTGGCTGTGCAGTCTGATTATTTTCTTCCTGTTTTTTAAGAGTTACCTCTTCTACTACGCGTTGAAATTCCTCTTTATCAATTTTGTCGCTGATAATTTTAACAGTTGCCTCAATACCGAAAATATCTTTAAGCTGCTTTGCTGTGAAGCGGTCAACTCCTGCATTCAGAAGAATTTCAACTCCGCCCTGCTTAAGATGAACAGTAAAAACACCGTTTTCAAGACTTGCTTCTGCATCAACAAGAAAACCGTTTGCAGCAGCAAAATTCTGCTTTGTTCTTTCTGCAATATAAGCATAAAAAGACGCATCGAAACTTTCTGCAGGAAATTTAGGCAGGATTTCAACGTGACTTAACTGCAAGCAGTTTTTTATTAACTTTTCACTCTTAATAATAGCACCCGGCGATACAATCTTATCTGATGAAATGATAACAGCAAGATTTCTTTTTTCTCTGAACAAGGTCATACTTTCAATAACTGTATCTTTAAGCTGACCTTTAATAATATCATTATCTATGTAATCGCCGAAGACCGACAAAAATTTTTTGGAATCCATTTCTTTATCCTTTAAAGTTTTTCTATTTCTTCAAGTAATTCTTTTACTATATTTTCTTCGCTGATTTTTCTTATGATTTCGCCGTGTTTGAAAAGCACAGCACAACCGTCACCGCCGGCAATACCGATATCAGCATCTTTTGCTTCTCCCGGTCCGTTTACAACGCAACCCATAACGGCAACCTTGATTTTTTTACGGCAGGATTTAAGTGCTTCTTCAACTTCTTTTGCCGTTGAAATCAAATCTATTCTTGTTCTTCCGCAAGTAGGACAAGCCACAATCTGCGGACGGTCGTTTTTAAGATTAAGTGCCGAAAGCAAATCAATTCCGCTTTCAACTTCTTTTACAGGCTCGTCCGTCATGGAAATTCTGATTGTGTCACCTATTCCGTCGAGGAGAAGAGAACCGATTCCTGCACATGATTTAATAAGGCTCATTTTATATGTCCCCGCCTCAGTAACACCTAAATGCAAGGGATATGAACACATTTCAGCCATTAAACGATAAGCCTTTACCATTTTTTCAACATCTGATGATTTAATTGAAATAATAATATCATCAAAGTCAAATTTATTGAGAAGTTTCACATGGTACATTGCACTTTCGCACATTGCCTCAGGTGTAACTCCACCGTATTTTGCAAGAATCTCTTTTTCAAGAGAGCCTGAATTAACACCTATTCTGATAGGTATATTTTTTTCATTGCATTTTTTTGCAACGGCTTTCACTCTGTCATCAGAGCCGATATTGCCCGGATTTATTCTGATTTTGTCAATCCCCGCCTCTGCACTTTCCAGAGCGAGTCTGTAATCAAAATGAATATCTGCAACAAGAGGCACACTGACTTTTTCTTTAATTGCAGAAATAAGCTTTACCGCTTCCATATCAGGGATGGCGGCACGTATTACTTCGCAACCTGCTTTTTCGAGCTGAACAGACTGCTTTACACTTCCCTCAATATCAGTTGAAGGAACATTAAGCATTGACTGAACACACACAGGTGCAGAAGAGCCGATAACAATGTTGCCGACTTTTACTTGTTTAGTTTGCCTTCTCTGCATATTAATGCCCCCTTATTTTATCAGTTTTATAATGTCGCTTGCAGATATCACCAACATCAATATCAGTAATAAAGCAAGACCTGCAGCATGAATCCATGATTCATACTTTTGTTTAATCGGTTTTCTTCTTATAAGCTCAATCACCATAAAGAAAAGTCTGCCACCGTCAAGTGCAGGTAACGGCAAAAGATTGAACACACCGATATTTATGGTTATAAGAGCCATTATGAGGAATAAAGTTGAGAAATCATGAGTCTGATGTGCGTTTGTTGCAGCATCGGCAATATAAGTTACTGTACCGATAGGACCTGACAAATCATTCATTCCGTACTGACCCGTTACAAGGTCGAATAAACTCAGATAAACAACTTTTATAATTGAGAGCGTTTCGCCTGAAGCTGACTTGACTACATTGAAAAATGTAGGCTCAACTCCGTACACCATAAAATCAAAATACATTGATTTTGTACCGTCTTCGAGCTCACGCATTTCGAACTTAACATCGTGAAGTTCAATTTTTTCTCCATCACGTTTTACGGTAATATCCATAACACCGTCTTTGTCACGCATCATAAGGAAAGATAAATCCATATAACTTGTTACGGAGTGGTTGTCAATTTCAACTATTTTATCGTTAACTTCAAGTCCTGAAGACACACTGACAGCGTCTTCTCTGAACTGTGCAATAACAGGAGTTGCTATTAATTCCTGTTTTGCATTAATGCAAACACAGATAATAAGGCCGAGAATCAGGTTCATCACCGCACCTGCAGCAACAATAATTATTCTCTGCCAACAAGGTTTCTTTGAAAAAGAACCTTCTTCTGTGCTTTCTTCATCCTCACCCTCCATGCTCACATAACCGCCGATAGGCAGAAGACGAAGTGCATAAGTAGTGTCCTTTATTTTCTTTTTTATAATTGTAGGACCCATGCCCATTGCAAATTCATTCACTTTGACTTTGAACAACTTAGCAAAGGAAAAATGACCTAATTCATGGATAAAAATAATTAATCCGAAAAACAAAATTGCCACAATTATCGGCCACGCTTTAAACCAGATTGCCGATAAATCCAAAGATAAAAGGTTAATTGCTACCACTTCTTTCATAATGCCGACTTAACAAAGCTTCTTGATGCTTCATCAATATCAAATATATCCTGCAACGAATAATTATCTTTTACGGGGATATTTTCAAGTGCCATACCTACAAGCTCTGCAATCTGAAGGAACTTTATTTTTCCTTCTCTGAAAAGTCTGTTTGCCTCTTCATTTGCAGAGTTGGCAATAGCCGTTGCAGTACCACCGCGTTCTAGTGCCTGCTTACAGTATTTTATGCAACAGAACGTATCTTCATCCGCATTTTCAAAAGTAAGAGTACCGAAATCTGTAAGATTAAGCTGTTTAACGGGGCTTTCATATCTTTCAGGATATGTGAGAGCGTACTGAATGGGAATTCTCATATCAGGCACGCCAAGCTGTGCTATAACTGAGTTATCAACATATTCAACAAGTGAATGAATTATACTCTGGCGATGAACAACAATATCAATTTTATCTGCAGGCATATCGAAAAGCCATGCAGCCTCAATTAATTCAAGTCCTTTGTTCATCATTGTAGCAGAGTCGATGGTTATTTTTGCACCCATCGCCCAGTTAGGATGATTAAGAGCATCATTAACGGTAACATTTTCAAGGTCTTCCCTCTTTTTGCCAAAGAAAGGACCGCCTGACGCCGTAAGAATAAGCCTTTTAATCATAGACTTTGAAACGCATCCGCCGAGAGACTGAAAAATAGCGGAGTGTTCGCTGTCAACAGGCAGAATCCGCACGTTGTTTTCACGTGCTTTATCAGTAACCAACTTACCTGCCGCAACAAGTGTCTCTTTGTTCGCAAGTGCAATTTCTTTTTTTGCCTCAATTGCAGTTACAGTAGGTTTAAGTCCTACCATACCCACAACACTGTTGAGGACAGTATCTGTTTCTTCAAGACTTGCACATTCGCAGATGCCGTCAAGACCCGCCAGAACTTTAATGTTGGTGTCTGCTAATTTAATTTTTAAATCTTTTGCGGCTTTTTCATCATGAAGAGCCACATATTCAGGTTTAAATTCTCTTGCCTGTTCTTCGAGTATCTGCACATTACTGTTTGCAGTAAGGGCAGTAACGGAAAAACCTCTCATACGTACAACGTCGAGAGATTGTTTTCCTATAGAACCGGTAGAGCCAAGAATAGCTATCTTTTTCATAACTTCTACCTTATAATTCTTAAATATTAATAAATTTAATTGCGGCCAAAAGTGCCGGCGCAACGAAAATCAGACTATCGAATCTGTCCATCACACCACCGTGTCCGGGCATAATTTTGCCGAAATCCTTGATTCCGTAGTTGCGTTTAAGAAGTGATGCTGACAAATCGCCAAGCATACTGATTCCTGAGAGTAATACTGACATAATAATTACAAATGCAAAAGTAATTGCACTTTTTCCGTCAAATGCCCAGTATTTTACACCTGCAAAAACAGCAACATTGAATGCTGTTGAAAGAACAAGACCGCCGATTGCACCTTCAACACTCTTTTTGGGGCTGATAACAGGTGCCATTTTATGTTTTCCGAATTTTCTTCCCACAAAATATGCAAATGTATCTGTAAGAAAAGAAGCAAGCAATGTAAAAAAGATAAGATAAACTGAATCGGATTTTGTGTAAACGCCTTCATATGCTGTATGTACATCTCTGAGCATAATTAAACAAGAAAGCGCATAAGGAACAAAAATCGAAGCATACAAAGTAATTGCAAGTTGTTCAAATTTTGTTTTTTCGTGCGTTTTAAGCATAAAGCACAACATCATAATCACATACAATGACAAAACTGCACCTTCAGGAATTCTGAATGAAAAATAACTACTCATTGCTGTATACACAGGAACGAGAGCAGAAAAAACCATAGCGGGAATTCTGACTAAATTACTTTTCACTCCTATTACCGACATTATTTCCCACGCAGCCATTATGCTGAGGAAAGCAATGAAAAGCGGGAAAACAGGTGTAAACATTGCTGCTATTACAAGAAAGGCTATTGCCACTGCCACCAAGCCTGATATTATTCTTATTTTCATCGGAAAACCACCCAATTATACTCCGCCGAAACGACGGTTTCTCTTTTCGTAAGCTCTTAATGCTTCATTAAAATTATCTATTGTGAAATCAGGCCACAGAATATCTGAAAACCAGAATTCAGAATATGCCGACTGCCATGTAAGGAAGTTTGAAAGTCTGTACTCCCCGCTCGGTCTTATAATCAGATCGCAGTCAGGAAAATCAGGTGTATAAAGATGTTTTTCAATCAGTTCATCTGTTATATCTGCTGCAGAAAGATTGCCTTTTTCAATTTCTTCGGCAATTTCTGTGAATGCCTTTTTCAATTCCTGTTTACCGCCATAGTTGACAGCAATATTTACAACAGTTCTTGTTTTCTTTGCAGACTGTTTTTCAATAATTTTAATCATCTTCTGCAATTCTTTATCGATGCGGCTTACGTCACCGATAAATTTAATTTTCATTCCCTTTTCTTCATTCTCTTTTTTTCTTTCAAGTGCTTCAAGAAGATAAGAACGAAGAAGGGACATAATTGATTTAACTTCAAGTTCGGGACGTGCCCAGTTTTCAGTTGAAAAAGCGTAAAACGTTATACATTCTATGCCAAGATCACAGGCGTATTCACATATTGTTCTGAAAACATTAGCTCCTTCTTTGTGACCTTCTGAACGGGCAAGACCTCTCTGTTTTGCCCAACGGCCGTTACCATCCATAATAACGCCAACATGCTTCGGCAAAACTTCAAAAGACTCAAGTTCAAATTTACTTTTCATAAAGTTCAATGATAACAGAAACTTAGATTTCCATTACTTCCTTTTCTTTATCTTTAGCTTTATCGTCAACTTTTTTGATAAATTCATCTGTAAATTTCTGAATTTTTTCTTCACCGCTTGAAAGGTCATCTTCAGTAATTTCAGAATTTTTCTGCATTTTCTTAAGCTTATCAATAGCATCTCTTCTGATTGAACGAACTGCTACTTTTGAATCTTCAGCTTTTTTCTTGATATCTTTAACGATTTCTTTTCTGCGGTCCTCTGTGAGAGGCGGGAAAACAAGGCGGATAATTGAACCGTCATTTGTGGGGTTGATACCGATTTCAGATGTCTGGATAGCTTTTTCAATAGCTGAAAGAACTGATTTATCCCAGGGCTGAATGGTGAGGATTCTTGCTTCAGCAACTGCTACTGTAGCAAGCTGATTTATGGGTGTAGGTGAACCATAGTAGTCAACACTGATTTTATCAAGAACAGCAGCACTTGCTCTGCCTGCTCTGATTGATGCATATTCTGACTGAAGTGCACCTAATGTTTTTTCCATTTTTTCTTTTGTTGTGTTAAAAATTGTCTGCATAATAATTTCCTCCTGAAATTGATTTTAATTACATAATTATTTTACGATAGTACCGATGTTTTCGCCCGAAACAGCTCTGATAATATTCTGCGGATCATTGAGATTGAACACAAGAATCGGAATATTATTATCTTTACACAGAGCAGCTGCAGTGCTGTCCATAACCTTAAGGTCTTTTTCAAGAATTTCAGCCTGTGTAAGTGTATCAAACTTAACTGCATCATCAAATTTGTTGGGGTCTTTGTCATAAACGCCGTCAACATTTGTTGCTTTGAAGAGAATATCTGCTTCAATTTCAGCTGCTTTAAGAGCTGCACCTGAGTCAGTAGTAAAGAAAGGATTGCCTGTACCGCAACCGAAAATAACAACCTTACCGCTTTCAAGATATTTCTTTGCTTTTGAACTTGTAAATGTTTCTGCAAACTGCTCCATAGGAAGAGCAGACATTGCAACAGCATCAACGCCTATTTGTTCAAATGTATCTTCAAGAGCAGTTGCGTTCATTACAGTTGCGAGCATACCCATATGGTCAGCACGAGAACGGTCCATTTTACCGCTTGATCTGCCACGCCAGAAATTACCGCCGCCGACAACAAGTCCTACCTGAACACCTGCCTTATTAATTTCCTTAACTGCCTTACAGATTGAAAGCACTGTGTCGAAATTAATACCATGACCTGCTTCGCCTGCAAGAACTTCACCGCTGATTTTCAAAAGAATTCTTTTGTAAACAGTTTTCATATATTGACCTCCGTTCACACCGAAATGGTGCATTTATACATCTATTATTGTACTAAATTTTGCTTTATAAGTAAAGAGTGTTTTCAAAAAATTTCACATTTTTTGCAATAATATTTGACATAGTAGTTTTATTATACTACAATTAAGAAAAAAGGAGGGTTTTATATGTTTAACTGGCTTATGGAAACCTGCGGATTAGTGTATAGAGAGGCTTGGGCGATAGTTCAGATTTTTGAACACACAAAGACTATGTGGACAAGTTTTTCTTTTAAAGGCTTTTTCGCAGGAATAATGGCAGTTCTGGAATTATTAGGAATGCTTATTTTCGGTTTTCCCACCACTCCCCGCGGTCAGGAATTGAATCTTGACGGATATGAAATGGTCTTTTATGATGAATTTGAAGGTGACACACTCAACACAGACCTTTGGTTTCACAGAGGAGAAGGCGTACAGGGCAGCGGAAAATATTCTTCCGAACAAGTATCCTTCAAAGACGGCAATATGATTATTACAGGTGAATACAGTGAAGACGGCAAATTCGGAGAAGGCTGGTACGGTGCCGAAGTTGCAACAGTAAACAAATTTAAACAAGGATATTTTGAAATACGATGCATATGCAACGCTACTCCTTCTATGTGGAGTGCTTTCTGGATTCAGGCTGACCACCCATACGAAGCAGAATACTCACAAGGCGGTGTCGGTGGTGCTGAAATCGATATTTTCGAATCAATGAGCCATAACAGCACTTTCACTAATTCCGTAACAAGCACTGTTCACTGTGCAGGTGTTGACGGAAAGCAGGAAGGCATTCAATCGGCAAATCTCGGCACTTTCAAAGCAAACGATATTTACAACTCTTATAACACATACGGTCTTGAATGGACTGAAGATGAGTACATATTCTACATCAACGGAGTTGAAACAACACGTACATCTTTCGGAAACGGTGTTTCACAGGTTGAAGAAAGACCGATTGTTTCCCTTGTAGTTCCGTCAGCTGATACGCTTGAAACGATGAACAAAGAAACTTACCATACACAATTTATAATTGATTACGTTAAAATTTATCAGAAAGAGGGTTAATTTATGTTTGAATGGCTTTATAAAACAGCAGGTCTTGCTTATCGTGAGGCATGGGCAGTAGTTCAGATTTTTGAACAGACAAAAAATATGTGGACATCATTTTCTTTCAAAGGTTTTTTTGCCGGAATAATGGCAGTTGTGGAACTTTTCGGAATGCTTCTTTTCGGTTTTCCCACCACTCCCCGCGGTCAGGAACTGAATCTTGACGGATACGAACTCGTTATGTATGACGAATTTGACAGCGACACACTTAACACAGATTTGTGGAACTACAGAGCCAACGGATCTCGCAGAGCAGGTTTCAATGCTCCGAGCCAGGTAACACTCAAGGACGGTAAAATGACTATTACAGGTGAATACCTTACAGACGGCGAATATGGTGAAGGCTGGTACGCAGGTATGGTTTCCCTTAAAGAAAGATATACACGTGGTTATTTCGAAATCCGTTGTATCTGCAACAAGGGTGACGGTTTCTGGAGTGCTTTCTGGATTCAGGCAAATAATCCTTATGATGCAGAATATTCACAAGGCGGTATCGGCGGATGCGAAATCGATATTTTTGAAGCAATGAGTTATAAAGACAAGTACTTCCCCAGTGCGGTAACAAGTACAGTTCATTGTGCAGGTGTTGACGGTGCAACAGAAGGATTTCAGTCTGCAATGCTCGGCGATTTTAAAGCAAACAATATTTATGATGAATTCAATACTTACGGCCTTGAATGGACAGAAGACGAATATATATTCTACATCAACGGAGTT
>JAZQWT010000007.1:0-8067 GCA_045632485.1 Acutalibacteraceae bacterium | reverse complement strand
GCTTCGCAGTTTCGTAGAAATGCAAAATTGCTTGAATTGAAGCCAAAAATGCAGCAAGGCTGGCGCCTTGCGAGGCTTTTGGCAATAATACAAGGAATTTTGTTCGAGAAACAAAAACTTCCTTATGGGAACTCAGCGAATCCCCGAATCACTTAATATGTGATTCGGGGGTTTCATTATGCAATTGCTCTGTAAAGTTCCTGGAAGAGAACGAAGATTCTCAAGCTGATGAAACGGTACCAAACATATTCAAGTTTTGCTTTGAGAGAAGTATCTTTTTCGTATGTAAGGTCCTCACCATCATCAATTACGAAGGGCTGGCTTGCTGCACAACCGCCTTCACCGAAGATTTCAGCACGAACATAGAGGAATTCGTCTGAATTTTCGATTGTTGAAAGGTCAATTGTTGATGTGCCAGTGCCGTTAACTTCTGTTTTTGCAACGATTTTACCGTTTGCAATCCACTGAACAAAGTCTGCGTTTTCAACATCCATTGTGATTGTTGTTCCGTCAACTGCAACGTTTGTTGCCATAGGAATTGTCTTACCCTGATTCATAACATCAAGTGTTTCTGCAGGACCAAGAACGGGGTTTTCATGAACTTTTCTTGTAACTGCAAAGAAATTACCGTTGTACATTGTTTCTTTAACATTTTCTGCAGTATTTTCAGGCATCATAAATACGCTGAATGAAGAGTCAACTTTATTAAGTTCATGAGCGTCACTGTTAGAATAACCCCATACTGTTCTGCCATAGGGAAGTGTTGCCATAAGGATGTTGTCCCAGAGGTTTCTGTCCCAAGGAGTTGCGTTATTTGTTTCGTTGAAAACTTCCATACCAAGGCATGAGTCGTAATCAAGGAAAATCTTTGCGAAATAATCAATAAATTTGGGGTCATTAACGCCTTCTCTTGTATCAATCCAGTCGCCGGGATGTGCGATAACTGAATAACCGCCATTCTTTTCTGCAAATTCAACTGCTTCGCGGTGACCGTTTTCAAGACCTGCGTGACCTGTACCCACACCATAATCAAGGCCATAGCCTACAACGTGACCCTTTGTAAGAGTAATACCGTTAAGTTCGTTTGCGCCTGTGATACAAGCAAGACCATAATCACGTGTTGAGCCGTCAGCCATAGGATATGTACCGCTGATAACACCCTGATATTCTTCATCTGTAAGGTGTTCCATTGTGTAGCCGATAAGGTACTGATAGTAATAAAGAGCTGCCTGTTTAGGAGCCTGATTCCATTCAACACCTGTAACTGAGTGGTCAGCCATACCAAGGAAACCAAATCCCTGATTGTAATATTCCATAACCATCTCTTTAAGTGTTACAGTAGCGTCACTGTATGTTGAGTGAGTATGAAGGCTGCCTCTGTAACCTGTCCAGGCATTTTCGCCTTCCCAGATTACGTCTTCATAGGGGTTAACAATTGTGTAATCTGCTGTTCCTTCTGCAGATGCCATAACAGCAAATGAAGAAAGAAGTGCAAAGCAAAGAACCACACTGAGAACTTTTAAAAATTTTCTTGACATTTGTATATCTCCTTTACAAAAATATTACACCTAATTATCCGCTTTTTCAGAAAAAAAGTCAAGTAATTTTTACAATTATTCTTTTTATTTTCACAATTATGTGGTAAAATAACACAAAGGAGTGTGACCATATATGAAAAATTATCCTACACCTCATATAAATGCAAGTCCTGAAGATTTTGCAAAAACTGTTCTTATGCCCGGTGACCCGTTAAGGGCAAAATTCATTGCTGAAAACTTTCTTGACAACGCTCGTCTCGTGAATAACGTACGTGCAATAAGCGGCTACACAGGCACATATAAAGGTAAGGAAGTTTCTGTTATGGCAAGCGGTATGGGTATGCCATCAATCGGAATTTACAGTTTTGAATTATTCAACTTTTTTGATGTTGACAATATAATCCGAGTCGGCTCTGCAGGTGCACTTGATGAAAATATCAAAGTACGTGATTTAGTGCTTGGTATGGGTGCATCAACAAATTCCGATTATCAGAAGCAATATAATCTTCCCGGACATTTTTCTGCAACTGCAAGTTATCCTTTACTTAAAGCCTGTGCAGAACAATGTGAAAAGAAAGGCTCAACATTCCACGTCGGAAACATTTTATCATCTGACACATTCTATAACGCTGACGAAACATTCAACGACAAATGGGCAGAAATGGGAGTTCTCGCAATCGAAATGGAGGCTGCCGCACTTTATATGAATGCAGCAAAAGCAAAGAAAAATGCCCTTGCTATATGCACAATAAGCGACAATATCATCACAGGAGAGGCTCTCGATGCAGAAAGCCGTCAGAATTCATTTACTGAAATGATGGAAATTGCACTTGAGACTGCAATAAAATTATGAGCAGGATTTTTCTGTGTGTACTTGACAGCTGCGGCATAGGCAATGCTCCTGATGCAGAAAATTTCGGTGACAAAGGTGCAAACACATTCAAAAGCCTTTCTGCATCCTCAGAATTTAATATTGATAACCTGATCAAAATGGGTATCGGAAACGTAGACGGCATTGACTACCTTTCAAAAACTTACTCACCTCTTGCAACTGTAGGAAGACTTATTCCAAAATCCAAAGGCAAGGATACAACTATCGGTCATTGGGAAATTGCAGGAATTGTATCCGATAATCCGCTACCCACATATCCTGACGGTTTTCCTGATGAAATTATAAATAAATTTGAAGAAGAGGCAAAAGTCGGAATTCTTTGCAACAAACCATATTCCGGTACAGATGTTATACGCGATTACGGTGAAGAACATTTAAAAACAGGAAAGCTTATTGTTTACACTTCTGCAGACAGCGTTTTTCAGATTGCCGCACACGAAAGCATTGTCAGCCCTGAAAAGCTTTATGACTATTGCAGAATTGCAAGAAACATTCTCAAGGGAAAGCACGGCGTGGGCAGAGTTATTGCAAGACCGTTCGAGGGTGAACCCGGTAATTTCAGGAGAACCTCCAACAGACATGATTTTTCAATTGAACCGCCCTGCAAGACTTTACTTGATGAACTGGCCGAAAAAGGTTTTGATGTGATTTCAATCGGCAAAATTTATGATATATTTGCAGGAAAAGGAATAACGAAAAGTATTCTTACCAAATCAAATATGGACGGAATGTCAAAGATGCTTGAAACGGCAAAAACTGATTTTAACGGTATTTGCTTTATAAACCTTGTTGATTTCGATATGGTCTTCGGACACAGACGGGATACAGAAGGTTACGCAAACGCATTAAGTGAATTTGACTCTTTTTTACCTGAATTCATTAATGCAATGAAAGATGATGATATCCTTATTATTACTGCAGACCACGGGTGTGACCCTGAATTCAGAGGAACTGACCACACAAGAGAATGTGTACCATTGATAATTTATGGTAATAAATTGAAGCCCGTCAATCTCGGTACTATAAACGGCTTTGATTTTATTTCGGATTATATAAAGAAAATATACGGTATATAAAAAAAGAGAGTGTAAAATTTACACTCTCTTTTAATTTAACCTCTGTCAGCAATTTCGCCTTTACGTGAAATATTGTTGATGATATTGTAAATTGTACCGATGTATTTACCTAACACAAACCATAACTGAACAGGTTTATCAGGATGTCCGCCATCGTTTGTTGTTTTGTTGATTGTAAATTCGGTAAAAGGATTTTCATTGCCGTATTCATAAGATTTGATTGTAAGACTGTCATCTGTAAATGAAAGAATGTTGTAAATTCCGTTATTATATGAAATATAGTCGGTTGCAATAAATTCACTCTTTCTGTCAGAATCCTTGATAGGCTCTCTGATTTCCCCTTCTGAGCTTACGCGTAAGGAACCGTTATTGAGATAAATTGTACCCTTCGGGTCTGTTACACTTGTCTTACCTGCAAGGTCTTCCGCAATTTTATTTCTGTAAATTACATGACTTCTGCTGAAGCAATGGCTGTGACCTGTAAGGACAAGGTCAATCTGGAATCTGTCAATTATGGGAGTGAAAAGAAGACGAAGAAGCATATTTTCACTTTCTCTTGACTCAATATGACCACCGTACAAATCGTGGTGGAACATCATAATTTTCCATTTTACATCAGGATTTTCTTTTACTGCTTTTTTCACAAAAGAGAAATGGTCTGCTGCTGATGAATTTGTACTGTCAAGCACGAGGAAAAGTGCATTGCCTTTTGTGAAATAATAGTCACCATGAATAAGTGATTTTGAAAAACCGCCGAGTTTAGCGTTGGGATAGTTTGCAATAGTATCGTATGTATATCTTTTTACGTCGTGATTACCAATTGCCATTGCAAAAGGAATTGTTTTAACCTGTTTCGGTAAAAATGCTCCGTAATATTCACAGGGCTGACCTTCAGTTGCGTTGTCACCACCTGCAAGAATAAGTGAAAGGTTTTCTCTCTGAGTTGCTTCAACAAGAACATCATTCCAAACTTTTGCACTATTATAAAGTGACTCGTCTTCATAAGAGTTACCTGTAATATGGATATCACTTACATACATTGCAGAAAAATCTGCACCGTCTGCAACAGTTCTGAATGAATTCACTTCAGTATCTGTTGTACCGTCGCAACAAACATAATAGTATGTTTTACCTTTTACGAGACCCGTTACAGTGACGTGGTTTGAACGTTCAACTTTATCACTTGTGTGAACTGTACCTTCAAAAATTTCTGCATCTGACATATCTGCATTTGCGCTGACTTTAACTGTGGGTGTAACGTTTTCTATACCGCCATACCAAGTTACATACATTTCTGTATCATCATCACCGGGGCCTATATAAACGCCTTTACCCGCTTCAAGATAATCTTCCCACGAATTTTCTGCCGACACTGCAACAGCACTGATCGGTAATGCAGAACCTGCAAGAAGAACAAGGGACATAATTACTGCTATTAAGCGTATTGATTTTTTCATTTTTGCACTCTCCTTTATTTTACTGATTTTATGATGATACATTTTACCATATTTTACTTCTCTGTTCAAGTTTCAAATGTAAAAAAATGATTAATATATGTTATACAAATTGACTTTACAGGAACTATATTGTAAAATAAACTTGAGGTGATTTTATGTTTGAGATAGAAGAACAGAAAACTGTCTGCGAAATCCCCCCTCAGGAAGGTAACGGAAGAAACAGCGAGGGCGATTTTATCACTCTCAAAGATGGTACAATTATGTTTGCCTATTCAAGATATAATTCTGACGGCGGAGAAGATGATGATTCCTGCGACATTGCAGCATTATTTTCGTATGACAATGGCGAAACCTTCACTGAAAGAAGAATTCTTGTCACCGCTGAAGAACTCGGCACAAAAAATTTAATGTGCATTTCACTTATGAGAATGGCAAACGGTGACATCGGCTTATTTTTCCTGAAAAAATTATCAAACGGATTTTCGGAATATCACCTTATGCGTTCATCTGATGAGGCAAAAACCTTCTATCACAAAACAAAATGTTTTCCGCACGTTTTCGGCTCATATTACGTTGTAAATAACTGCAGAGTTTTAAGAACAAGCGACGGCAGACTTTTGGTTCCTGCTGCATCTCACAGAAGAGGCATTGATAAGAATGGTGAATTACATTTTGATTACTACGCTTATTCACTTCTTTTTGTATCTGAAGATGACGGTTTCACCTGGAGAGAACTGAATATTAAATTTACAAATCCCAACCCTAACAGCGAAACAGGTTTACAGGAGCCAGGAATTACCGAGCTTTCCGACGGCTCACTTTATACATATTTCAGGACAGATTGTTTATGCCAGTATGAAAGTATTTCTGTAGACGGCGGAAACAAGTGGACTTCCCCCGCACCAAGCAGATTCACTTCACCCGAATCACCTATGCTTATTAAGAAAAATCCTTATTCGGGTAAGTATTACTGTGTTTATAATCCTGTTCCCTTCTACAACACACGAGTTGAAAACGAGGATTTTTTCCAGGCAGGAAGAACACCTATTATACTTCGCGAAAGCGATGACGGAATTAATTTTTCAAACGAAATAGTTCTGGAAGATGATGAAAACAAAGGTTACTGCTATCCCGCTGTTTTCTTTACAAACGAAAACACAATGCTCATTTCTTTCTGTGCAGGCGGTAAGGAAGACGGCAGCTGTCTTAACAAAACGATAATCAAAAAGATTATATTATAAAGGAGAAAAACAATGGATACAATTAAAGTTAAGGGTATGAAATTTGTTGATTCATACGGCAGAGAAAGAATCTTCAACGGTATGAACGTTGTTGACAAAACAGCTTATACCCCCGGATTTGTTGCCAATGAATTTTCAAAAGATTTATTCTGGGTTGATGAGTTCAAAAAACTCGGCTTTAACATCATAAGACTTGGTATGACATGGTCTGTTGTGGAGCCTGAAAAAGGAAAATACAACGAAGAATATCTGAATTCCATTGAAAAAATAATGGACTACTGCCACGAAAAAGGCATTTATGTTTATCTTGATATGCATCAGGACTTATATTCACCTAAATCAGGCGATGGCGACGGTGCACCCGACTGGGCGACCGCTTGCGAACCGTACACATTCAAAAAAGCTAAATTTGTCTGGGCTGAAGGTTATTTTTGGGGAAAAGCCGTACACAAAGCTTTTGATAACTTCTGGGCAAATGAAAAAGTTGACGGTGACGGTCTTATTGATTGCTTTGCCGAAATGTGGAAACACATTGCGGACCGTTTCAAAGACCACCCTGCTCTTTTCGGATTTGACGTTTTCAATGAGCCTTTCCCCGGCAAAGACGGCGGCAAGGTTTTCATAAATTTAATTTCAAAACTTGTTCGTGTAACACTTTTTGATAAAGGAATCAAAAGAAGCAAACTTATCAAAGATGCATTGGGCAAAGAAAAAATCAAAGTCCTCGACCATTACACAGGCGAAGTTTTCCGCAAGATCGTGTGCGCAGGACAGGAGCTTATAAATAAATTTGACACAGAAAGATATATGCCTTTCCTTAATAAAACTGCTTCAAAAATCAGAGAAGCAACTGACAAAGGTATTTTGTTTATTGAAAACTCATACTACTCAAACCTGAGTATTCCCTGTATGAACTCCCACATTGAAATAAACGGCAAACGTGAATCTCAACAATGCTTTGCACCACACGGATATGACCTGATGGTTGATACTCCCCTTTACAAATATGCTTCAAACGCAAGAGTCGGTGCAATTTTCTCACAGCACAGAATTACTCAGGAAAGAATGCAGAACCCTGTTATTGTAGGCGAATGGGGCGGACATTCAGAAGGCACTGAATGGTTCCCTCACATTGAATTCCTTATTGATACATTCAACAGCTATAAATGGAGCAGTACGTATTGGGCATATTGGAAAGAACTTCTTGATGAAGAAATTATTACAGTTCTTTCACGTCCTTATCCAAAAGCTGTTACAGGCGATATAAAGGAATTTTATCACGACAGAAAGAACAACGAGTTTGTTCTTACATATAATCAGGAAAAAGAATACGATGTTCCGACAATAATTTTCGCTGACAAGGAAGTAAAAGAAATCATCACAGACGGCGAGACAAAAATAATCCCCATAACAGATAAAACATCTGATATAGAGATTAAAACAGGAATCGGTGAACACAAAGTAGTAATTAAGTTTTAAAAATATTAAAATTCAATAATAAAACCTCGTAGGTTTGCAGCCTACGAGGTTTTTATTATATACGGATGTTATCTTATTTGTAGAGAGGACCGTATGTTGCGCAAGCACGGTAGTCCTGACCTTCTTTATCCATACCGAAAGCATTCCAAGCGGCAGGACGGAAAATCTTGTCTTCAGGTACATTATGCATACATACAGGAATTCTCAAAATTGAGCAAAGAGTAATCAAGTCAGCGCCAATATGACCGTAGCTAATAGCACCGTGGTTTGCGCCCCAGTTATTCATTACATCATATGCTGTTTTGAATGCGCCCTCGCCTGTTACTCTTGGAGCAAACCAAGTGCAAGGCCAAGTATAGTCTGTTCTCTTCCAAAGTGTATCGG
>JAZQWT010000006.1:0-13547 GCA_045632485.1 Acutalibacteraceae bacterium | reverse complement strand
AAGCAACAAATGATTGCAGCCATGGTTGTTGAACCGAGCATAACGAGTGCGAGAGGACCTACCATATAACAGGGACGTTCAAGTACTTCAACAATATTCATATCAACTTCACCGAAAGCGCGGGTGATTTGGTTGCCGTTTTTGCGGTAAGGAATGATAAAGAGGAAAATTGTAAGAATAATCAAAGCACAGAATATCCATGAAAGAGTAATATCAACTTTTTGTGGTATCATGTACCAGAGTTTGCCGATAGATTCAGCATGTTCAAGGTTTTTTGCTGCCAGAGGCCAACCGATAACAAATGCACCTGCTATGCCGAGACCATTGAAACATCCCTGTGTGAATTCCATGATTTTCCAACCGTCAATAACATTGAGTTCATCGAGTTTGCCGAAGAGACGTTTTCCGTTTTTAAGAGGATACATCTGTTTGTCATAGAATGTAATAGCAACAACCCAACCTACTGAGCCTGCAAGTGCACCACCAATCCACATGATGATACTGAAAATATCACCACGGACTGCCATCATTACCAATACACCTGCAACTATTACGAGGTTACGTCCCCATTCTTCACGGCTGTCTTTTGAGAATCCAACCTTGGGCATTCTGCCGTGTTCAGGATCGTAAGGTGTGTTGAAAATACGATAGCCGATTTCCTGTACTAACGGAACAAGTGCAAAGAAAATAACAAAATCGTACCATTTATAAACAACGCCACTCATTGCAGAGAAGCTGATGCCAAGGAATGCTGATCCAAGTCCACTCCAGATTGAGCCTTTGAAAGCAAGCGCAAGATAACCCAAGGACGGATTATATCGTGGAGATTTATGGTCAAGAACGAGTCCCATTGTTGAACCGTAAGGTTCCATACCACCATAGAAATAACCAAGTGCACAAGCGGCTGCAAAGAGATATACGTTATCCATCAGTAGTTCTGAACCTGTGTACCAGACGCAAAGTATACCCATAAAAGCACCAGGTAACATAGCACCTTTTTCGCCTCCGATTGCAGAACCACGTATACCCCAACCGAAGCACATAGTAATCATACTGATTGCTAAAAAGAAAAATATGTTCTGAGTTTCCATATATATAATTCCTTGATTAAAAATTTTTATTTTTCAACGCGTACAAGAGCATAACCAATTTTTTTACGTCCGCAAGTATAAACCATGTGAAGAAGATTACCTTCTGCAACGATAGATGGATATGAAAATTCAACGTCTGGTTCTGTTTCAAGATCAATGCGCACAGGATATGTTGCACCATTATCATCTGAAAGGAAAAGACAAAGAGGTGTACGGTCGCCCCAGTTTTCGCTTACAGGATTACAGATAAGACCTAAAACACCACAATCAGTCATAGCAGCGCCTATACCGCTGTTGTTGTTAGGCATATCTGTAGGACGAGCTATTGACCATGTACGGCCAAAATCTGATGATTCACTTCGATAAATCCAATTGATATTTGTGCGTGCAAGCATATAAACTTTGCCGTTATGTGACTGATCTTCCCATATTGCAGGCTGAATCAGGCCTTCACCATCTTTAGGAAGTTCTTCTTTACGGTTACATATTGTACCATCAGGAAGTTCAAATGCAACAGGAGCAGAAAGTTTCCAAGTTTTACCGTTATCATCACTACGGTCAGTCCATGATTCCCAACGGTCAACAAGATCTTCTGTTGAGCCAGGAGCAAGGAGCGCACCGTCTGAAAGACGAATCATTTGATTTTTAACAGGACCTCTGCCACCTACATCACCGGGAACAAGTTCCTCAGGCGTTGACCATGTTTTACCACCGTCATTAGAAACGGATTTCATTGAATACCAATGACCTTCATCAATACCGCTTTTATAAATGAGTGTAAGAACACCGTCTTCTGCAAAGAGAGTTGGATTCCAGTCTGCTTCACCATCGTCAGGAGTTATAGCTACAGGAGTACTCCATTCACCATCACGTTTTGCAAACCAGATACGCACATTCGGGTTTTTTTCTTTGATGCCACCAAACCAGGCAGCTGTGGGCTTGCCGTTGCAGATAGCAACTGTTGCTGCATGACACTCCCCTGTTTCTTCATTAATACCTTCAGTTGCAAGATATTCCTGGTATAAAACTTCAGCTTTAATCATTTATAAATTTCTCCAATTCTGAAATTACTGTATTTGTTACAGTTATGTGAAAAAGTTTATATTTCTTTATGAAATATGAGTAGATAATCATAAACCGTGACGTTCTTTATAAATGCGGATAACCTCCTGAAGGTCTTCCTCTGTATCAACACTTACAGCTTCATACTGTGCAGGAGCAGGAACAATCTTAATTTTGTAACCATGCTCAAGAACTTTAAGCTGTTCAAGTGACTCTGCTTCTGAAAGCGGTGTAGGAGCGAGTTTTGTATATGTATTGAGGAAATCATGTGTATATGCATAAATACCTACATGTTCAAAATATTTTGCATGTTCAGCATGACGAGGATACGGAATAGGAGAACGTGAGAAATAAATTGCATTTCCATTCACATCGGTAACAACTTTAACAACACAGTTGTTTTTAATGTAATCTTCACCGTCGATAGGCACACTACCTGTAGCCATAACACAATCGGGACTATTGATAAGAGCAGTACCTATATCATCAATAATCTGGGGAGGAACAAGTGGTTCGTCACCCTGAATATTGATAACATAATCGCAGTCATAGTTGCTTGCAGCCTCAGCAACACGGTCAGAGCCTGTGGGATGGTTTACGCTAGTCATAACAGCTTCGCCGCCGAAAGCGATTACTGCATCATAAACACGCTGATCATCAGTTGCAACAACAACTTTTGTAAGAACCTTTGATTGGCTTGCATTTTCATAAACATGCTGAATCATAGGTTTACCACATATATCTTTAAGGGGTTTTCCGGGAAGACGTGATGAACCGTAACGAGCAGGAATAACGCCTAAAACTTTTGCACTCATACTTAAAACTCCTTTATTGTAAATTAAAAACTATATTTATCGCTGATAGCTTTTCTCATTTTATTGAGAGAGAAAGGCTTGATTTCTTTAACAATACGTTCGCGCATTTCCTTACCTTCATCTGTGTTCTGCGGTGCAGATGAGAAGTCAAGACTGATACCGAGTTCGTTACAGATACGGTCAACAAAAATCGGCCACAATTCACCGATATCACCGATAACAGGAATACTGTTTTCAAGACGTGTGAAAGCAGACATTTCCATGCGGAACGGGATTTTTGTAAGCTTTGTTTTAGGAAGACCTTCATTGATCGCCTTCTGGATAAGTTCACTCTGTTTGTTAAGATCCCATGAACGTTTAAGGTTTTCATCAAGGTCAAAACGAATGAGAGTTTTATCCTTAAGGCTGTATGTAGGAAGACCATTCATTGCACCCCAAATGCCGTGACCTGTGTAGGTTTCAAAGGGACCGTCGTGGATTTCCTGTGTAAGTGCAACTGCAGATTCAATAATAACATCAGCATCTGAAAGCATTTTTGCAATTCGTTTGCAACGCTGACTTACAGGAATACTATCAGAAATGCAAAGTCCTACCTGACCGCCACCGATAAGCTGCGGAACGCTTACAAGAACGGGTACGTTCTTGATTGCACCGGCACCAATCATAGTGTTGGGGTCTGAACCGAGACCTGCAACGTATTCAAAGCTCTCACCAAGAGTCTGTGCTGCAACCATGACTTCTGTAGAAACAGTTTCGTTAAAGTAGCCAACCGGATAAGCCATGTTACCTGCAGCTTTTATAATAACCTTGCCCTCTGCTTTTTCGCAGATAGAAATAAGGTCTTCATCAAGAGGCATTTCAGAACGGATTCTTGCCCATTCAGCTTCGTCAAGTTGAGTAAGCTCATAAATATTACCGCGACAACGAATATTTTCGGGACATTTATCGCCGAGAATGTCTGCATCAAAACGTTTTACCCTGTCAAGAGTACCGCCCATTTCATGAGAAATAACAGCAGAACTAGTTGTAACGCCGTCAATAAGACCTGCATGAATGAGTGCGGCAATAAGAGTTGTAACGCCTTCGTGAAGATTAGGACCGCTTCCTATAACAGCAGCAACCTTACCGCCACGTTTTTTTACTTCAATTACTTTTTCTATTGCAGTATTTAAAAATTCTTTTGTTTCATCAGGAAGTGCCTGATAAAGTTGTTCGACTAAAGCCGGTGATGCCATAATAAATTCTCCTATTCAATATTTTGCTTAAAGTTTTTTGCCGAAGCAAGCGTCATCATGGTCGAGAGATAAAAGTGTGAAATCATATTTTTTATAGAAATTCATTGCTCTTTCATTTCTCGGTCCGCAAGTTAGGCAGACTCCGCGAACTCCTTTTTGCGTTAAATGTTCACACAATGTTTCCACGAGTTTGCCACCCATTCCCATTCTTTGATATTCAGGAAGAATATCGATATGGAAGTGAGCGGGATATTCGTTTTTGAATCTTTTCTGCTGAATATATGCAGTCGATGCCCACTCATATCTGCCTTCTCCGTAGTCATCAGACCGAGGAAGATATTCGGTATTAAAAATCTTCTCGAATCTGTCAAAGTTTTCAGCACAGATTATGTAACCAACTGCCCTGCCGTCATCATCAATAACGAAACAATTATCAGGTTCATGCTCAATGTAGTAATTGCAGAAAGTGTTATGATAAAACTGTCCTGTTAAAAAATCAGGCACTTCTTCCGGCCCATCACTGTTATGACACACATAGTGCACATCGGCACAATCCTTTTCCTCATATTTTCTGATAGACACCATTATAACTCACCGCCTTCAATCCGGTTTATAGGTATAGATTATCATAATAATGCATAAAAATCAAGAAAATACTTGAATTTATTTGAAAAGTGTGTATATTAATTGTATAGGGTATTTTCAAATAAACAGATTACAGGTATATTTCGAGAATAAAACTGATTTGAGTCTTAATCTGCATATTATTCTTGAAATCACTACTAAGAAGGAGATGTAAAATATGAAAAGATTTTATCGTTCTTTTATTGCGATTTTTCTTGCAATAACTCTGCTCATCCCTGTAAACTCTATTTCTGCTTTTGCAGCAGGCAAAAATGACAACCCGATTAAAACAGTTACTGATGTTCTTGGAGGTGTGATTGACGGAACAATTAAGTTATTAGGTTTCCTCGCTCCCACACCTGACTACCCTACTGTTGATGAATATTTTTCTAAAGACAGTGAAAATTTCTATAAAGGAACAGATATTTTTATAGACGAAGCCGCCGACGGAGCTAAATGGTCACTTGGTTTTGGTAAAGAAAGTATAGTTCCCGACAATCTTCGTGACGGAACAAAAAAATATTATACCGGTGGATATTTTACACAAAAAGTAAACGGAGTTTTAGATGATCAGAAAGCAGTTGCTATTGCTCTTAACGACGGCTCAGGTAGAGGTACAACAATTTTTGCTTCTGTTGACGGTATTGGTGTAAACAATGCTGACGTGCGTGCAATAAGACAAGCTGTTGAGCAAAAGCTCAATGTCAAGGGAATCGACAGTGATATCAATGCTATCAACATTAATGCAACACATTGTCATACCGTTATCGATACTCAGGGTATCGGACTTGATTTGCTCGGCAAAATTTTTCTTAGTTTCTTTGGCGGAGCAAGAAGGTCTGTAAATACTGAATTTCTTGAAGTTATGATCGACCGTACTTCTGACGCTATAGTTGAGTCATATATGAATTTGGAAACCGGTTCACTTTATTATTTTGAAACTGTTGGTATGGGTAAGGATGAAACTAACGGTGTGTATCTTGACGATGAATTTCCATACATCAATAACAAGAGATATTATAATGAAGGT
The DNA here is from genome assembly GCA_045632485.1 of Acutalibacteraceae bacterium. Classification (GTDB taxonomy): domain Bacteria; phylum Bacillota; class Clostridia; order Oscillospirales; family Acutalibacteraceae; genus SIG575. The sequence goes on along the minus strand of JAZQWT010000006.1, from coordinate 7,690 downwards.
TATCAGAATAAGTTCTCATGCTTTAAATTTATACCTGACAATAGTGATTCTGTCGGAACTATTTTTGCAAATATAGGTGCTCATCCTACAGTTGTTGATGAAACGACAAAATTACTTTCTGCCGATTTCCCTGCATATATGGAAGAAAAAATCAATGGTGCCGGTATGAATTTTATGTTCATACAAGGTGCACAGGCACCTGTGTCTGTCAACAAATGGGCAGATTTGCCTGAAGTGATTGACAAGGAAGTTGATGACAAAATCGCAACCAATCCTGTTGCAGAAGATTATAAAACTGCCATACTTCTCGGTTATGAATATGCAAGACTTATACTTGAGGCTCAGGACAAAGCTAAAGAAATTGAGCCTGTACTCAATGTAAAAATGACAGAGTATGCAGTAAAACTCGAAACAGGTCTTTTCGGATACGGTGCAACTGAAGGATTTATCGGCACAACTACTGTAGAAGATTCTTCAAGTAAAACCGGTTATTCAATTATTACTGAAGCAGGTTATGTAGAAATAGGAACTGATATTGTTCTTCTTACTGCGCCCGGAGAAATTGTTCCTCAGCTTATTTACGGTAATGTAATTTCAGCCGAAGAATCATACAGAGGAACTGAATGGACTTACGAACCGACAGTAAAGTTTATTCCGGAAGACAAAACAGTTCTTGTTATGGGGCTATGTAACGATGCTATAGGCTATATTCTTCCTGATAATGATTATGCTCACTTTATTACTGATGTAATCTGGGATATGGATGGCGCTGAAAAACTTTACGGACCCTATCACAGACATTACGAAGAAATGCTTTCTGCAGGCAGTACTGCTGGCTCAGATACAATTTCAGTACTTAATGATCTCGTGAAGAATGTAAATTATTAATACACTATGATAATTTGATTTTATCTGAAAATTTGGTTTATAATTAATTTCAAAATACAAAACCCTCCACAATTAAGTGGAGGGTTTATTTCATTTTACACTTGAAATAAATTTCATAAATGCATTTCTGCCTTCTTCTGTTACTTTATAAACACCGGCATCCTCAAGAACTTTTTTGAAAACAAGTCCTATTTCTTCAAGAACAATTTCGTGTACGTTTTCTTTTGTAATCTGATGCTTCGCTTTTATTTCTTCTGCCCAATCAGCATGAATACTGATTGCATCATTATCTGCAACATTTTCACCGTTTACAAGGCTTTCTTCGAGTAAAGCCAATTCATTCTTAAGTCTTGACGGTAAAACAGCAAGACCCATAACTTCAATAAGACCGATGTTTTCTTTTTTGATATGGTGGAGTTCCGCATGAGGATGATAAACACCAAGAGGATGTTCATCGGTTGTTATATTATTACGAAGAACCAAGTCTATTTCATATTGGTCGTTTCTTCTACGCACAATAGGAGTGATTGTACTGTGTTTTTCTCCATTTGTTTCAGCAAAAATGAATGCATCTTCATCGGTATAATTTCTCCATGCAGTGAGGATTTTATCTGCAAGATCTGCTAATTTTTCCTTATTATCACCGTTGATTCTTATAACAGACATTGGCCAGTTGACAATACCAGCTTTTATATCCTCAAAACCTTCAAATGAAACTTCTTTTTCTATCGGCGCTTCTGCCATAGCAAAAGTATAATTACCGCCCTGGAAATGATCATGTGTAAGAATTGAACCGCCTACTATGGGCAAATCAGCATTTGAACCGATAAAATAATGAGGAAATACTGTTACAAAATCAAGAAGTTTTAAAAAGGCATTTTTGTTAATTATCATAGGTGTATGCTCATTATTGAACACAATGCAGTGCTCATTATAATAAACATAAGGAGAATACTGTAAACTGCTTTTAGTGCCATTTAATTCAACGGGAATTGTGCGGAGTGTCTGACGTGCAGGATAATTCATTCTGCCTCTGTAGCCGGTGTTTTCGCAACATAACATACACTTTGGATAACTGCTTTGTTTTGCAAGTTTTGCTGCAGCAATTGCGCGAGGATCTTTTTCAGGCTTTGAAAGGTTGATTGTTATATCAATGTTACCATATTCGCAAGGATAAACCCATTTCATATCTTTAACAATTCTGTAACGTCTTATATAATCGCAGTCACAAGAGAGTTTATAGAAATAATCAGTAGCTTCTCTTGGAGATTTCTCATAGAGTGAATTAAATTTTTCAACAACCTGAGAAGGTCTTGGTGTAACAGCAGACATAATCCTTGTGTCAAATAAATCCTTTGCTGCGATGTTATCTTCAGTTATGCCGTTTTCAATTGCATAATTGATAAAGTTTGCCAGAATGTCTTCAAGCGAAAGTTCAGGATAAATATTTGTTTCTTCATATTCATCGAGATTTAGAATATCAAGTAAAGTATTGATTGCAAAATATTTATCATTTTCATCGAGAAGACCGCAATCAAGTGAGTATTTTATTAATGCATTAATATTTTCAAAAATCATAGCAATTCCCCTTTTCTTTTTTTACATTATATCACAGTATATTAACTAAATCAATAATACAACTTTATCAAATATAAATTAGTAATAAAAGAAACACCCATCGATATGATGGGTGTTTCAATTGAAGATAAAATTATTCTTCGTCCTCAAGTCCAAGAAGCCATAAAACAGAAACATCAAGTGTTTTTGCTATTACGACAAGTTCCTTGTCTGTAACACTACGTATCTGTCCTTCAAGCTTAGAGAGACCTGAAGCGTTGAGATCGATGCCTGCAACCTGAAGCTGTGTAAGTAAATCTTTTTGCTTCATTCCAATGCTCTTTCTCTTCTCTTCAATTCTCTGGCCGATGATATTTCTTGTACCGACGGCCTGTTTACGAACTCTCATTAAAATACCCCCATATCTTTTTAAGAGTTTGAATTAAATTCTTACACTATACATATACACACAAATTTTACCATATTTTCAGAACTTTTCAATATTATGAACAAATTGTTAACAATTTGTTCATAATTTACAGTGGTATATTTCTGATATGACATTATAAAAAGCAACGACCATTACTGTCTTTTAAACATTTTTCACCATTAGCACATTTTATGCACACTTCGTTTTCCAGCTTTTTTCCATCAAAGAAATCACGTAAGTTTTTAAGAGTGGTTTCGGTAATGTTTTTTAGTGCATCCTCAGTGAGAAAAGCCTGATGAGATGTAACTAACACATTGTTCATTCCGATAAGATTTATAAGTTTTTCATCATGAATAACTTTATCGCTTTTATCTTCGTAGAAATAATCAGTTTCTTCCTCGTAGACATCAAGACAGGCCCCGCCTATTTTTTCTGATTTTAAACCATCCAGAAGAGCTTCACTGTCTATTAAACCACCTCTTGAGGTGTTAATGATATAAACGTTATTTTTCATAAGTGAAATGGTTCTTTTATTGATTATATATCTTGTTGAATCGTTTAAAGGACAATGCAACGAAATAACATCTGATTTTTTGCATAACTCCTCCATACTTAAATATTCTACGTCAATATCATCTGACGGATAAGGGTCATATGCGCATATTTTCATTCCGAAACCTTTACATATGTCAATGAAAATTTTACCTATTTTTCCTGTACCGACCACACCAACGGTTTTACCGTACAAATCAAATCCCACAAGGGAATTGAGAGTAAAGTTGTAATCTCTTGTCCTGTTATACGCTCTCGGAATTTTTCTTACAAGCGACAAAAGCATTCCCATTGCGTGCTCTGCCACTGCATAAGGAGAATATGCAGGAACGCGTACAACATGGATTTTTCCGTAAGCAGCACTCAGGTCAACGTTATTAAAACCTGCACATCTCATTGCAAGTACTTTTATTCCGTTTTCATACAGTGAATCAATAGTATTTCTGTTTATATCGTCGTTTACAAACGCAACTGCGGCATCATAACCGTTGGCGAGCACAGCAGTTTTTTCACGTAATTTGCCTCTGAAATATTCAATGTCCATATCATATTCATCTTTGAATTTTTCAAAATACTTTTTATCATAGGGTTTTGTGTTATAAAAACAGATTTTTTCCATTAAATCACCTCGTTATTTTAGAATAGTATACGGAATTTTCGAAAAAATAAACATTAAATGGTAACAAATGTTTATGAATACTTGAAGATATAAGTTTAAGATGTTATAATATTTAAAGTATACATGATTGAAGGTGATTTTTTGAAACAAATACTTAAATATATGGGGAAATTCAAGATGTCAGTCATTTTGTCCATTGTATTGACTGTTATAAACAACGGTATGCAGTTACTTCTGCCCGCAATGATGTCTCTTATAATTAATAACGGTATTGCTGCAGGCGTAAATGGCGATGGAATTAACTATATAAAGAAGATTGGTTCATATATGATTTTTGCATCATTAGGTGCATTGATTATTGCTTCATTTTCAAGTTATTTTTCTTCAAAAGCATCTACAGGTTTTTCAAAAGAACTGCGTCGTGCAGTATTTACTAAAATTGAAACACTTTCCCAGAGTGATATTGACAGAATTTCAACCGCATCACTTATTACAAGAAGTACAAATGATGTAAGACAGATTGAGAATATGCTCCTTACCTGTATGAGAATGCTTATGAGTTCGCTTATTATGTTAATTGGTGGAACAGTTATGGCATTTACTCTTAATAAATTACTTGCAGGTGTTTTATTTCTTGTTGTACCCATAATACTCTCACTTGCAATGTTGTTAATGAAAAAAATAGTACCTATGTATGATTCTGTTCAAAAATATACTGATGAATTGAACAGAATTTTACGAGAAAAAATCAGTGGTATAAGAGTAATTCGCGCTTTTAATAAAACTGCATATGAAGACAATCGATTCAAAAAATCAAATGATATTCTTACAACTTTAATGCTAAAAATCAACAGAATTTATGCATGGCTGCTTCCTGTGGGCAGTATGCTACTTATCGGTGTTATTGCGCTGCTTGTATTTCTGAATACAAAACAAATAGAAGCTGCTGATATTTCTTCACCTGCTTCACGTGAATTTATTATGAATACGGTAGGTAATCTTCAAGCATTTATTATTTATGTTTTGATGATAATTGCAGCTATTACAATGGCGGCATCAATGTATATCTTTATTCCGAAAGCAATGATAAGTGTTAACAGAATAAATGAAGTTTTGAACTGTGAACCCATAATTAAAGACGGAAGCTCCCCTGCTGAGAGTATTAAAAATAACGTTATTGATTTTAAAAATGTATCATTCAATTACGCGGGTGATGAAGATAAAGATATTCTCAATAATATTTCTTTTACTGCCAATCCGGGTGAAGTTACAGCGATTATTGGCGGTACAGGCAGCGGTAAATCGACTATAATCAACCTTATTCCACGTTTTTATGATGTAACTTCAGGTGAAATCATGTTTGGTGGAGTAAATATTAAGGATTTGAGCCAAAGTGATCTTCGTCAAAAAATCGCTCTTATTCCTCAACAGGCAATTCTTTTCAGCGGTACTATTGCTGATAATCTCCGCTTTGGTAAAGAAGATGCGACTGAAGAAGAAATGTGGGAAGCGTTGGAAATCGCTCAGGCAAAAGATTTTGTAAAAGAATTACCTGACGGACTTGACCATAAGGTTTCACAAGGCGGTAAGAATTTCTCAGGCGGACAAAAACAAAGACTGGCAATAGCTCGTGCTATTATTAAAAAAGCTGATGTTTATATATTCGATGACAGTTTTTCAGCACTTGATTTTAAAACAGATGCTTTACTCAGAAAAGCATTAAGAAAAGCTTTGAAAAACTCAACTCTGATTATTGTTGCACAAAGAATCGGCACAATAATCGATGCCGATAAAATTATTGTACTCAATCACGGAGATGCAATTGGAATCGGCACACATATTGAGCTTTCTAAAAATTGTGCAGAGTATATTGAAATTATGCAATCCCAACTTTCAACGGAGGATATGGCATGAAGAAAGAGAAAGTAACCGAAAAGAGAAATAAATATCAGGAATACACAAAAAGAAATGACAAACCTGAATCTTTTATCAAAACATTCACACAGCTTATACTTCAATTGAAACCTGTAAAAGGTCTTATGGTTCTTGTTATAATAAGTGGTGTTTTATCTACCGCTCTGAGTGTTACAGGTCCCCTCTTCCTTGGTCAGATAATTGACAAAATTCAGGAACAGGTAACAAATAAATTAAACGGTTTACCTTTTGATATAAAACCTGTATCAGACATTCTGCTGATAATTCTTGCCGTTTATTTATTAAGTTCTTTTATGCAGTATTTTCAACGTTATTCAATGGCAGGTGTTGCACAGAAAGTTACCTGCTCATTAAGAGAACAAGTCAACGGTAAACTTTCAAGTATGCCTCTTAAATTTTTCGATACAAACAGTAAGGGTGATATACTTTCAAGAATTATTAATGATGTGGATAACATTGACCTTACGTTACAAAACAATTTTATTCAGATTATAACTTGTATTGTTACTTGTCTCGGTACACTTGTTGTTATGTTGATGGTGAGTGTTAAAATGACATTGATTGCATTGAGTATTGTACCTGTTTGCGCATTTGTCGGTTTTTCGCTTGCCGGACGCTCAAAGAGATATTTCCGTTCATTATGGAAAAAAACGGGTGAACTTAACGGTCACATTGAAGAAATGTATACAGGTCATCCGATTATAAAAGCCTTTTGTCATGAAGATAAAGCTATTGAGGAATTTGATGAAATCAATGAAGAACTATATACCGTCGGTAAAAAAGCACAGTTTATTTCAGGTCTTATTATGCCTTTCATCAATTTTGTAAATAACATCGGTTTTGTTATTATCTGTATTGTAGGCGGTATATTTATCGCAAACGGCACAGACGGATTATCTGTTGGTGCAATCACAACTTTTATCACTTGCGCGAGAACATTTCTACAGCCTATCGTTGACCTTGCTAACATTGCAAACACACTGCAGTCTTCTCTGGCATCAGCAGAAAGAGTTTTCAAGATTATTGATGAAGATGACGAAATAAAAGATGTTGATAATGATTTCTCTGAAAACTTTGAGAGTAAAATTATTTTCGAAAATGTTGATTTCTCGTATTCACCTGATAAACCGCTTATTAACAGTATGAATCTTATTGTAAATCCCGGTGAATTAATTGCAATTGTTGGCCCCACAGGCGCAGGTAAAACAACACTTGTTAATCTGTTGATGCGTTTCTATGAAATTAATGCCGGTAAAATTATGATTAATGACACTGACATTATAGATGTTTCAAGAAAAAATCTCAGAAAGATTTTCGGTATGGTTCTTCAGGATACGTGGCTTTTCCAGGGCACTATAAAAGAAAACCTTTCTTATAGTAAAGATAACGCAACAGATGAAGAAATAATTTCAGCTGCTAAAGCAGCAAAAGTTCACGATTTTATTGAAACCTTACCAGAAAAATATGATACTGTACTTGATGAAAATGGTTCTAATTTTTCACAGGGTCAGCGTCAGTTACTCACAATTGCACGTGCTCTGCTTGCTGATCCGAAAATTCTCATACTCGATGAAGCAACAAGCTCTGTTGACACAAGAACAGAGTTACAAATTCAGAAAGCAATGAAAACTCTTATGCATGGAAGAACAAATTTTGTTATTGCACACAGACTTTCCACAATCCGTGAAGCAGATAAAATACTTGTAGTG
>JAZQWT010000005.1:0-2026 GCA_045632485.1 Acutalibacteraceae bacterium | reverse complement strand
AATATAAAGAGTTCTGCAAAAAAGACGGTACATATTCCAAGGCTGTTGCCAAAGAAATCAAAATCGCTCTTGACTGATTTTAAATTCAATAAGCTTAATCGGTTGCTGAACAATACGTTCTGCAACCGATTTTTGTTACATATTTTCTTTTGCAACAGCAAGCATAAGCTTTATTCTGTTTTTCTGATTTGTTTTTGTAGCACATGAGTCGTAGTGAACAGACACAATGTTAGAAATATGTATAAATATCTTAACATATTTTTGATTTCGGCAAAATGTTAAAAATATTCAAAATTTGTTCAGAATTATTGTTTGACTTTTTCGCTAAAGAATGGTAACATATAATTGATGTATTTTGTGCTATATACAGAAAGGCAGTGAAACAATGAATATAGCAGATTTTGCGGCAAGTGCCGTTAAAAAAATTGCTGATAACCACGGCAAAAAATTGAATAAAAAAATGACTGTACCTGAAATTCCTCAGGCCGAACCTGAATTTCTTAAAGGCGATGCTTTCAATGCAGGCTTTGCGATGAAAGAAGTTATGCCTGCAGACGTTACTGCAAAGAAATATTGGCTTGCAGGCTACAGAACAGGCAATCTTATTACAGGTGTGCTTGACCCTCTCACAGTAAGAGCTATGTGGATTGGCTGCGGAGACGGTGGTATCATTCTTGTAAGTGCGGATTTAATCGGTCTTACAGGTTATGAAGTTAAACTTATAAGAGAAAGACTTGCTGATTTTACAAAGGAAACTAACTGTAAACTTATCAGTATAAGCTGTACTCACACTCACGCAAGTATTGATACAGTAGGTTATTGGGGCAAGCTTCCCGCAACAGGTAAAAACAAGGAATATATGGAAATGGTAATTTCTTCTATTGCCGAAGTTTGCGTCAAAGCTTATGAAGACAGAAAAGAAGGTAAACTTTATAACGGTTCAATTCATGTTCCTGAAGCAATCAGCGACGGCAGAATGCCTTACAATAAAGTTAACGATAAACTGTCAAGACTCCGTTTTGTACCTGCTGACGGCAGCGAAGAAACATGGTTCTTAAACTACAGTGCTCATCCCAACACAATGGGTGGTCAGTGCTCTCAGGTAAGTGCAGACTATCCTTACTTCCTCAGAGAAGCAATCAACAAAGAAAAGAAAACCAACGTTCTTTTCGCAGTTGGTGCAATTGCATCTGTAAATATTGAAGACCTTGACGAAGACAGACGTGAAAGAACAAGAAAGGGCGGCGAAATTCTCGCAAAAGCAGCTCTTTCAATAGATAATGATGAAGAACTTACAACCGACATCACAGTTGTTCATCAGCCTTACTATGCACCTATCGCAAACGGTGTATTGTCACTTATGGCAATTATCAATGTTTGCAGTGCACTTAAATATCCTTCAAAAACAAGTGAAACAGGTCTTGCACTTCTCACTGAAATGAACTACATACAAATCGGTTCAAAGAAAATTCTTACAATTCCGGGCGAAGCATTCACAGAAAACATCTACGGCGGTTATGCAACTAAAGAAGAATCACCTAATGATGAAGGTCCTGAAATCAATGCAACTCCTCTTTGCGAAATTGTAGGCGATAAAAACCTTGAAGTGTTCGGCGTGTCAAATGATATGACAGGTTATATGATTCCTCTCAATGACTTTGTGCTTCATCCCACACAGCCTTATCTTTCAAGTGTGCGTGATAAATATGACCATAACCATTATCACGAAACAAATGGTCTTGGCAAAAATATTCCTCATGTTATGGCAGATGTACTGCGTGGCATGATGGCAAAAATCAAATAAATAAAATATTTTCTGAAAGGAAGTTTTATCTATGGCAACAAACAGATTAGTCGGCGATTATCCTGTTATCGGTATTCGTCCCGTAATCGACGCAAGAAGAGGTCCCCTTAAAGTAAGAGAATCTCTCGAAGAACAGACAATGAATATGGCAAAGGCTGCGAAAGCACTCTTTGAAGAAAATCTTAAATATTCAAACGGTGAACCCGTTAAAGTTGTTATTGC
>JAZQWT010000004.1:0-15106 GCA_045632485.1 Acutalibacteraceae bacterium | reverse complement strand
ACCTTCAAATGCTCTTCTGATAACTAACCAGAGGTTAAATGGCGTTTCGGGTAAATCGATTCCGTCGCCTTCATAGCATCCTATATTGTGCGTATCATCAAGTGGGTTTCCGTAGAAATCGTGTTCACCCATATCTTCTTCAACCTTAATGCCTGCACCCATACAAGGTGAACATTTTTTGAGCATAAAGCTGTTTTTGTCAGTCAGGTCATCGCCTGCAAACTGCGGATTTGCCCAGAATGAATTTACATCGTATTTCGTAGGCAGTGTGCCGTAATAACAGTTGTTTGAAATTGTGTTTTCGTATTCTTTGTTGTACTCAACTTTCTGACCCGGGAGAAGAGAGAAAATGTTGTTACAGATGTAACTGTCTTTATAGCGAAGGAAACAGTAGTTACTGCCGTTTATAATTGTGTTGTTGTAGAATTTGAAACCGATTTCAGGGAGTCCTGTGCGGCTTCCTGCATTTGAAGTTATATTATCGTTTACTGAAAGGCAATATCTTACAGTGTTGTTGAAATGGTCTTCTTCATAAACGCAGTTCCACATAAATCTTACATTATCGTGAGAATAAATGTATTGATACGTGCTGTTGTCTGTATGGTCATCAAAGTCACAAGCCATACCGTCTTTGATGTTTTTTGCACCTGCGATTTCGCAATTTTCAATGAGAGCATCAGTTACGCCCCATGTCCATGTAGGTGCAGTTGCGTAAATACCGCTGCTTAAGCAAGTGTTTATAATGCTTGTGTTTCTCAGGGTGATTCTCTCCGATTGAGCAAGAATAAAAGCATCATCATAAAGGTTATATATACTGCAGTTTTCAACAAGAATATCTTTGTTGTAGGGATATTCTTCGCTGTTAGGGTTTTCTGCATTATAGTGACCGCCCGTAAAAATACCGTAGCCACAGTTATAAATTTCACAGTTGTTAATGTGAATGTCGGAAAGGTGATTACGGGTACGTGATGTGTTTCCTAACATTCTGATTGCAGCACGCTGACTGCCGTAGTAATTATCAGAAGCATAATTCTGAATATCATGAAGAACAACGGAATCAATTGTAATATCTTCAACAATTATTTCGTTGAAATGGATAAAAATACCTGTACCGTCAGGTGCGGTAATTTCAATATCTTTGATAACCCAGTGTGATACATCATTTATAAAAATAACAGGATGATATTGCGGGTCTGTCGGAGCATTGGTAACAACAGGCATATCACCTTCACCGTAAGTTGCAAGGGTGACAGGATTTTCCTCTGTTCCGTTACCGTGTGCCGAAAATCCGCCGAAGAAGTAACTTCCTTTTTTCAGAAGGATTTCGTCGCCGGGTGCATATGTAACGGAAGATGCTTTTGCTAAAGTTTTCCACGCTTTTTCAGGAGTTGTACCGTCGTTTTCGTCGCTTCCGTCTGTGCTGTCAACATAATATGTATTGCCGGTGTCTTCTGCGAAAGAAGTAATCGGAACAGCGGTAAAAATCATTATTAATGCAATTATGAGGGATAGTGCTTTATAATGTTTACTCATTAAAACCATCTCCTTGTAAGTGTATTATACATTTAAGATGCCGTCGTGTCAAATTGTTTTTGTTGACTTCAGAGCTTTGTTTTGACATACCGAAATGGTATATTTCTTATGGGTAAATATGACTCTTTCCGCCTTGAACTTATCACATCGATTACGGAAGAATGTGCTGCAATTACTGATTTTTATATAAAAAATCCGCAAGGCTCTGATTGACAGTTCTTTGCGGGTTTTCTTTTATTTAATAAGTTCTGCTGATTTTCTCAATGCTTCTGAGGAGAAAGAGGGGATTCTTCCCAAATGGTCAGGACCTATATTGAGAAGATAATTAACTCCTAAAGAATTAAGCCTTTCTTTTCTCTCTGCAATTTCCTCAGGTGTAATCCAATTCTGGTCGTAGTATTTATATCCCCAGCTTGAATTGAGTGTGCCTGCAGTTTCGTAAAGTCCGTAAGGTGAATACTTGAATCCGTCAAGGCTGTTGGGGTCGGAATTGTCTGTTTCCTTGAACTCTGTCGGGTATTCGTTATCGCCTAAAGACACATAATCATATGCACCGTTACCGATTCGTGAATTTATAAGACAATCAGGCTGATATTCCTTTACAAGGTGATTGAGTTCAAGACTCTGCTCTTTTGTAATTGTGTGAGGTACATCAAACCAGATAAGGCACAGGTCACCGTATTTTGTGAGAATTTCCTTAACCTGAGGCTTGATTTTTTCTTCAAAACATATTGAAAAATCTTTTTTATCTCTTTCGGGAAAATCCCAGCTGTTATCCCATGAAACGCCTGAGCATCCTGCGAAGTTGTCATATCCTCCGCCGTGGAAATGGTGCCAGTCAAGCTCCTGAGAATAATAAAGACCGAATTTCAATCCGTGCTTGTAACAGGCTTCGCCGAGCTCTGCCACAACATCTCTGCCGAAAGGTGTAGCGTCAACGATGTTGAATTTGTCAACTTCACTTTTGAACATTGCAAATCCGTCGTGATGCTTTGAAGTGAAAACAAAATATTTCATTCCGCAATCTTTGGCAAGACGAATCCACTCATCTGCATTGAAATAAATTGGGTTGAAAATTTTTGCATATTTTTCATATTCAGCATTGGGAATTGCCATATAACTCTGTATCCATTCAGCATAGTCACGCACACGTCGGCCTTTGTATTCACCGCCGAGAATTGAGTATAATCCCCAGTGAGCCATCATACCGTATTCAGCTTCTTTAAACCATTCTCTGTTATTCATTGTTTACTCCTGACCGAAATATTTTTCTTTTTCTGCCTCACTTAATCCGAAAGTACTGCAGAATGCGTTTTTGAACAATTCTGGACGTTCGGCAATAATTCTTCTGAGAGTGGCACACTCTCTTTCCCAGTCTTTATACGAAGCGGGGGAGCCCCATTTCTTTGTATGATATGGCATTTCGTCTTTCAGATTATCTACCATTTCATCGTAAATTTTCAGCATACGTTCAGTCTTGAAGGTTGTTTTGTAGTGCTGTGAATTCAGTTCAATAAGTCTCTTTCTGAACTGAGGATTTTTAATAAGTGAACACATCAGCCTTGTGCTGAACATATTGCCTACACCGTGTCCTCGGGGATTGATGTAGCTTTTTACCATATTGTTTTTGTAGGTTGAGGGGAAAAGTGCCCAGTCAAGGTCAAAAAGCACTATCCGCCACTTGGAATCGTCATTCTGACCGCGGTAATATTTGATGTTACCTGTATCTGTATTGTTGAAAAATGACTCAATCATCCAGTAACAGATTATGTTGTCGATATCTACTATTGAACAGATATAATCGTAATTTTCTTTTACAGATAAATCGTGAGTTGCAAGATAATTCATCAGCTTCTGATAATTATCGATTGTGCCGTTATTTACTGTACGTGCACCTTTTATAATGTCAATAGAATCTCTGTCAATTCCCTCGTGATTAGCAAAATAATCCTCGTCAATCTTTTCACGTAAATCATATATTCCGTGATATTCTCCGTTAAGGTAAACAACTACAGGCTTGTAGTCCATAAAAGCCACATCAACCTGATTCTTGATTACCATTGAACAGAAAGCATCTCTTAAAAATGCACGTGAATTATCCTGACCTGAATTACGCAGAACAAAAGCAGAAAAAACGTTTACGTCATTACCCTCAAAAAAGGGATAACATATTTCTTTCGGACCGTATTTGTCTTTCAGGTTAATTGAAATACTTTTCTGGTCGAGTGCTCTGCTGTACTGACCGAAAACCTTGATTCCTGCATTGAAATCAAGCTGTTCAGAGCCTTTTTCATCGAGATACTGAATGTTTGCAGGTCTTACCCAGTCTTTCCAGTAGTTTGCACTTTTATATGGAAATTCGTCACCGGGAGCAATGTTTGAAGCAAGAATACCTCTCTCCTTGCTGTAAAGGTCAGCTTTGGCTGCTGTAAGGAAAAACACAGGCATATCAGGCTTTCTGCCCACGATATATGTAGCAGTTGCAGCTTCAGACGGCACACAGCCCTTTCTGAAAGCCCTTACTCTTATATTCACCGTTTTGTTAATAAGAATACGGTGACGCAGTACAGGTGATTTTTCTGTGGGAAGTGAGCCGTCAAGAGTATATCTCACAGTAGCATCGTCAGCAATAATTCCTACAGTTGTTCCTTTTTTTACAAATGAACTTTCTGTATCAAATTCAGGAGTTTTAACAGGTGCTTTCAATGCTTTTGTCGGGTTCTTCTTCGACGGTGAAGTCCCTTCAAAATAAACAAGCTCCGAGCCTGCTTTTACATCTCTGCCGCAGCTGTATCCGTTTACTGATGATGTGTATTCAACACTGTCAACAACAACTCCGTTTTCGTCAAAAATATAAATCTCATCGCCGTATCTGTTGAGCCCTATATCAACGAAGGTCTCATTTGTTCTTTTGTTGTATCTTGTTGAATTATCGCAGTAAACAGTATAGTAGCTTTCAGGTCTGATTACTGCTTCTGTTTCAAGTCTGATTGCCTTTGAGAGCTTCGGAGAGTCGGAAAGCCTGTAAGATGAAAGGCTTACAGGCTTGTCGGTAGGATTATACAATTCTATGTAGTCATATGAAGATTGGTGTGTGGCATACATTTCAGAAATTACAATTTCTTTTTCTTTACACATATCGGCACTTCCGATTTTGTCAAAGCCTTTAACTGTATTTTCTTTGCCGGGTGTGGCTTTCGGGAAATAAAGGTATTTTCCGTCATCTGCATAACCGAATGAAAGGTTTGAAATAAGTTCAACAACGTCACATTTTGTTATGGTTGTCTGACCGTTATATATGCCGATTGATTTATCCTTGTTTGAAAGAGAAAAGTCTGCGTGAAGCTCTTTTCCTTCTTTGTATTCTACTGCTTTATCTGAAACGAAAACCACAAGATATCCGTTTTCTTTTATTTCAATATCAGGGAAAAACCACTTGTCAGGCTTGTCTTCATTATCAGAAAGGGAAAGTCCGTTAAGTGAAACAGCCTTGTCACCGTAATTATATATTTCAACCCAGCCGACAAAATCGCCGTCTTTGTCAGAAAGCGTCTGAGTATTTGAGGTTGAAAATTCATTGATTCTCAATGTAATATCGTCAGTGTTGAGGGCAGGGGCGTTGACGTTGCCTGCTTCTGCATCTTCATTGCCGTCAGTCTGCTGTAAATTGCAGGCACAGAAAACAACAGAAATAATTGTAATCAATATTATAAAAGACGTTAATTTTTTAAACATCATTAAACCTTCTTTCAGATTCCTCTCGAGACTATCATACCAAAAATTATAAGAATTTTCAAGTTTTTTTATTTAACGACAAAAAACGAGTATTCGGGAGAAAAAACGAGCATTCGGGAGTAAAACAGAGTGTTTTAAATTTCTGCGCGAAAAATTCACGTGTTTATCAGAAATTTTTGTAAAAAAGTGTTGACTTTTCAAGGTTTTCGCATTATATTATATCTAACATAATAGGCACATTTTAAGGGGGCTGTATAATTGGAAAAAGATATCATTATTGACCTTAAGAATATTGATGTTTCCTACGGCGAAAACAAAATACTTGATAATATCAGTCTCTATATCAGGGATAAAGAATTCATAACATTACTGGGTCCTTCAGGTTGCGGTAAAACTACTACTTTAAGGGTTATTGCCGGCTTTACACAGCCTGATTGCGGTGATGTTATTTTTAACGGCAAAAAAATCAATGATTTGCCGCCATATAAAAGACAGGTTAATACTATTTTTCAGAAGTACGCATTATTCCCGCATCTCAATGTTTTTGAAAACATTGCGTTCGGTCTGCGTCTTAAGAAAAAGTCAGATAAAGAAATCAAAGAACGCGTGCAGGAAATGCTTGAGCTTGTAAACCTCAAAGGCTTTTCAAAGCGTAATATTGATTCTCTTTCAGGCGGTCAGCAGCAGCGTGTTGCAATTGCACGTGCTCTTGCAAACGACCCGAAAGTTCTTCTTCTCGATGAACCTTTGGCAGCACTTGACCTGAAACTCCGCAAAGATATGCAGGTTGAACTGAAGAATATCCAGCAGAAATTGGGTATCACTTTCATTTTCGTTACCCATGACCAGGAAGAAGCACTTTCAATGTCTGATACAGTTGTTGTTATGGACAACGGTGTTATTCAGCAGATTGGCACACCTCAGGATATTTATAACGAACCTAAAAATGCTTTCGTTGCCGACTTCATCGGCGAAAGTAACATCCTTGACGGTGTTATGAAAGAGGACTTCCGTGCAAGATTTTCAGGTCACACTTTCCAGTGTCTTGATAAAGGCTTCGGCACAGGTGAGGCAGTTGACGTTGTTATCCGTCCTGAAGATATTGTTGTTACAACACCTGATAAGGGTATGATTTCAGGCACAGTCACATCAGTTACATTCAAGGGTGTTCATTACGAAATTATCGTTGATATCCGTGGCTTCAAATGGATGATTCAGTCAATCCACGAACAGAAGGTGGGAGATGAAATCGGACTTGTTATTGAGCCTGATTCAATCCACATTATGAAAAAATCAATCTATTCAGGTAAATACGGCGATTACAGCTCTTTCAGTGATGAAATTGACCATCTTTCAGATATAGAAGAGGAAGAATAATCGGGGAGGTAAAGTTTATGGAAAAGAAAACTCTTTCCGCAAAGCTTCTTGCTTCTCCTCATATTGTCTGGTCTGTGTTGTTTATAATAGCACCGCTTATAATGGTTGCTTACTATTCTTTTACAAATGCAGACGGCAATTTCACATTAGAGAATATCAAAGCTCTTTCGGATTATAAGGAAGTTTTCCTCAATTCAATATGGTACGGTATTGTTGCAACGGCAATCTGTCTTGTTATCGCTTACCCCACGGCATATTTTATTGCCCGTTCAAAGGCGAGAGTACAGAGCACAATGATAATGCTTGTTATGCTCCCTATGTGGACCAGCCTTATCGTAAGGACATATTCAATTATGTCTCTGATTGAAAATACAGGTATCATAAATACATTTTTACAGAAATTCGGTTTTGAACCGTTACAGATGATTAACACTTCGGGTGCAGTTATATTAGGTATGGTCTATGACTTTTTGCCTTTTATGATTCTGCCGATTTATTCAGTTCTTACAAAGCTTGATAACAAGCTGGTTGAAGCTGCTCACGACCTGGGAGCAGATAAGATTACCGTGCTTATAAAAGTAATTCTCCCGCTGAGCCGTTCAGGTATTCTTTCGGGAATTACAATGGTATTTGTGCCGTCAGTAAGTACTTTCTACATTTCACAGAAATTAGGCGGAGGAAATTTCGCCCTTGTAGGTGAAATTATTGAAGGCCAGTTTGTTACTTCAAACAATTTCAATCTCGGTGCTTCATTGTCATTGGTTCTTATGGTGCTTATTCTTATCTGTATGGCTGTAATGAACCGATTCTCAGGTGAAGAGGAAGAAAGTTCAGGAGGTCTTATGCCATGAGTACTAAAATGAATTTTTCTTCTAAAATTTATCTTGGACTTGTTTACTTTTTTCTGTATGCACCTATTTTAGTGCTTATAGTTTTTTCATTCAATGAGTCAACAAGCACATCGGTTATGTCAGGCTTTTCTTTCAAATGGTACGGTGAACTTTTAAGGGATGCCGATACAATAAATGCTGTTAAGAATACTCTTATAATAGCAGTTGTTTCTTCGGTTTGTGCAACGGTGCTCGGTACTGCTGCCGCTGTGGGAATCGACAAAATGAAAAGCAGATATGTCCGCTCGGCAATTATGAATACAACCAATATTCCTATGATGAACCCTGAAATCGTTACAGGTATTTCACTTTTACTTCTTTTCGTTTTCGGTTCACAGCTTCTTGGACTTAAAAATGCACTTGGCTTGCATACACTCATAATTGCTCATATTACATTTGTTTTACCTTATGTGATTTTATCAGTACTTCCCAAGCTTCACCAGATGGACCGTCATCTTTCAGAGGCGGCAATGGATTTAGGCTGTACACCGGTAAAATCTTTCTTCAAAGTTGTTCTGCCCTCAATAATGCCCGGTATTTTAACAGGCTTTATTATGGCTTTTACGCTGTCACTTGACGATTTCGTTATCAGTTACTTTGTCAGCGGTCCCGAATGGCAGACGCTTCCCATCAGGCTTTTCTCAATGACTAAAAAACGTGTAAAGCCTGATATGTACGCACTTTCAACTTTAATTTTCTTTGTAATGCTGGTTCTTCTTATGCTTATTAACTTTATGCAGGCAAGAGGAGACAAGAAAAAAGAAAAGAATAAATAAACAACAGGACAGGAGGGGTGATATGAAAAGAATTATGTCAATGTTTTTCGCATTGATTCTGGTATTTTCATGCTCTGTAACGGCTTTTGCAGAATCATCACCGCTTACTGAAAAAGAACTTCAGGCGAAATATAAAAAACTTGCAGGCACTTCAATCAACGTTTATAACTGGGGTGAATATATCTCAGACGGCAGCGAAGGTGCAATGAACGTTAATGAGGAGTTTGAAAAGCTTACAGGCATCAAGGTCAATTATGCAACCTATGCCACCAACGAAGATATGTATACTACCCTTAAATCAGGTGGCTCTGCATATGATATTGTTATTCCCTCTGACTATATGATTCAGAGACTTATTGAAGAGGAATATCTCGAAAAAATCAATTTCGATAATATACCTAACTACAAAAACATTATGGATGAATACAAAGGTCTTTACTATGACCCTGCAGATGAATATTCAGTTCCCTATAATGTTGGTATGGTAGGCGTTATTTACAACAAAAAGGTTGTAAAAGGAAATCCCACAAGCTGGTCACTTTTATGGGATGAAGAATATAAAGGACAGATTCTTCAGTTCAATAACCCCCGTGACGGCTTCGCAACAGCCATGTTCCTGCTTGGAATTGATGTAAACACCAAGGATGAAAAGGAATGGCGTCGTGCATATGCTAAACTTATCGAGCAAAAGGAAGTTCTGCAGTCATACGTTTCCGATGAAATTTTCAATAAAATGGAAGCAGGCGACGCTGCGATTGCCACATATTACGCAGGCGACTATCTTCTGATGAAGGATAATAACCCTGACCTTGAATTCTATTATCCCGAGGAAGGTACAAACAAGTTTGTTGACGCTATCTGTATTCCGAAAGGCAGTCAGAATAAAGAGGCGGCAGAGTTGTATATAAACTTCCTTTTAAGCGAAGAAGTGGCTCTTGCCAATGCGGAATATCTTTATTACGCATCTCCGAATAAAACTGTTGTCAATAACGATAATTACAGCCTTAAAGGTAATCCTATTCTTTATCCCGACAAGGCAGATGAGCCGAAAACACAATCTTATGAAAACCTTGATCAGTACACACTTTCTCTTATGACAAAGCTGTGGTCTGAGCTTAAGATTGAAGGCACTTCCAATACGGCAGTATATATCAAGCTTGGCTCTGTTGTGGTAATCGGACTGGGAGTTATTGTTTATTCAACAATAAGAAAGAAAAAACGCGAGAAATTATATGATGTTTAAAAACTGCTTCGGCCCCCTTGACTAAAGGGGGCTGGCATTTTCGTAAGAAAATTAGCGTAGAAAAAATAAGGTGAGATTATGAAAACTAAACCGAAATCAGTAGTATTACTTTTTCTTACAGCAATTATATGGGGATTTGCATTTGTGGCACAGAAAGTCGGTGCTCAGTATGTAGGTGCATTCACATTCAACGGAATCCGTTTTGCGCTGGGTGCATTGTCACTTTTCCCTGTTATTATGTTGTTTGAAAAAGAAAAAACAACAAAGGAAAGCTTTAAGAAAACATTAAAAGCAGGTGTAATCTGCGGTACTGTTCTGTTTATTGCATCAACTCTTCAGCAGATGGGTGTTGAAATTACAAACAGTGCAGGTAAATCAGGCTTTATAACAGGTCTTTATACTGTTTTTGTTCCGATTGCAGCTTTTCTGTTTATGAAGAAGAAAACGAATATTCTCACCTGGGTCGGTGCTGTGCTTGCCGTAGGTGGCTTGTATCTGCTTTGTATGACAGGGGAGGAGTCAGTAGGAATAGGCGACCTTGTGCTTCTTCTCGGCACAGTTTTCTGGACAGTACATATTCTGGCTATTGATAAATTTATGATTGACGGAATAAGCCCACTGCGTTTTTCACAGATGCAGTTTGCAGTCTGTGCAGTTCTTTCAATTATCTGTGCACTTATTTTTGAAGACATAAGCTTTGTGGCAATTAAAAGTGCGTTGCTTCCCATTCTTTATGGCGGATTTATGTCTGTGGGTATCGCATACACATGTCAGGTTCTCGGTCAGAAAGAGGCAGACCCCACTTTTGCTGCTATAGTTCTGTCAACCGAATCTGTTTTCGGTGCAATCGGCGGAGTAATTCTTGCAGGAGAAAGTATGACGGTGTCTGCTTATATAGGCTGCGGTCTGATTTTTGCAGGAATAGTTCTTTCCCAGCTTAAACTTAAGAAAAAATCTGCATAAACCCTTGATTTTTCTTTAGTTTTGTGTTATCATACTTGAAACGCGATGAAAAAGAGAGTAAGTGTTTAAATCAATTTTCAGAGAGAATGGGACGAGGCTGAAATCCCGTTTATTTTGTAAAACACCGAAGTTCACTTTGGAGCGGCAGGCTGAAGCGTAAGTTGTAGGCCTTGACGTGTTTCCCACGTAAGAGGAGAAAGAGTGTTTGCTCTGTTACAGTGCAAAAATAAGGGTGGTACCGCGGAAGGTAATTTTATGCTTTCGTCCCTTGTGTCTCACAAGGGGACGGAAGCTTTTTATTTTATGTAAATTAATGTTTGAAAGGAAGAATATTATGAAAGCAATGCTTGAAGGCATAGCAAGAGACGCTAAAGCAGCTCTTGAACTTGCAACAACAAAGCAGGAACTTGAAAACATCAGAGTTAAATATTTAGGTAAAAAAGGTGAGGTTACCGCTGTTTTGAAACAGATGGGTAAGCTTTCTCCTGAAGAGAGACCTGTAATGGGTCAGCTTGCTAATGAAGTAAGAGCATCTATTGAAGCACTTATCGAAGCAACTGATGAAAAAATCAAAAAAGAAGAGCTTATCAAGAAACTTAAAGAGGAAAAAATCGACGTTACAATGCCCGGCAAAAAGTCAGCATTAGGTCACAAGCATCCTCTCAACATCGTTCTTGATGAAGTTAAAGATATTTTCCTCGGTATGGGATTTGATATTGCAACAGGCCCCGAGGTTGAATGGGATTACTACAACTTCGAAGCACTCAATATCCCGAAAGACCATCCTGCACGTGATACACAGGATACTTTCTACATCACAGAAAATATGCTTCTCAGAACACAGACATCTCCCGTTCAGATTCGTGTTATGGAAAAACAGGCACCTCCCATCAGAGTAATTTCACCGGGACGTGTTTTCCGTTCAGACGCAGTTGACGCAACACATTCACCTTTGTTCCATCAGATTGAAGGTCTTGTTGTTGATAAGGGAATCACAATGGGCGACCTTAAAGGTACTCTTGAAGCATTTGCAAAAAGACTTTATGGCGAGAATACAAAAATCCGTCTTCGTCCGCACCACTTCCCGTTCACAGAACCCTCTTGCGAAATCGACGTAACTTGCTTTAAATGTGGCGGTAAGGGCTGTCCTATGTGTAAAGGTGAAGGCTTTATCGAAATCCTCGGTGCAGGTATGGTTCATCCCAAGGTTCTTAAGGCTTGCGGTGTTGACCCTGAGGTTTACAGCGGTTATGCTTTCGGCGTAGGTCTTGAAAGACTTGTTATGTTCCGCTTTGATATTGATGATATGAGATTACTTTACGAGAACGATATGCGTTTCCTCGGTCAGTTTTAATGAAAGGAGTGTCAGAATATGAATTTATCTAAAAAATGGTTAAACGACTATGTAGAGCTTGATGTCAGCGACAAACAGTTTGCTGATGATATGACAATCTCAGGTTCAAAAGTAGAAGGCTTTGAAGCTGAAGGTGCAGAACTTCAGAATATCGTAGTAGGTAAAGTTGAAAGCCTTGAAAGACACCCTGATTCTGACCACCTCTGGATTTGTCAGATTAATGTCGGTAAAGAAGAAAACATTCAGATTGTTACAGGTGCACAGAATCTTACCGTTGGCGATGTTGTGCCCGTTGCAATGGATAACTCTGTTGTTTTCGGCGGTCACAAAATCAAAAAAGGCAAACTCCGCGGAGTAGAAAGCTGCGGTATGCTCTGTTCAGTTGCTGAACTTGGCCTTACAGTTCACGATTTCCCCTATGCAATAGAAGACGGTATCTTTGTTCTCGGTGATGACTGCGACAAAACATTAGGTATGGACATCCACCATGCAATCGGTCTTAATGACGTTATCACTGAATTTGAAATTACATCAAACCGTTCAGACTGCCTCAGCATCATCGGTCTTGCAAGAGAAGCAGCCGCAACATTTGATAAAGAGCTTAAAGTTGCAACTCCTGTTGTAAAAGGTTCAGGCGGAGATGTTAATGAACTCCTTTCCGTTGCAATTGAAGAACCTGAAAAATGCTACCGTTACTGCGGTGCAGTAGTTAAAAATGTAAGAATCAAACCTTCACCCCGTTGGATAAGAGAACGTCTCCGTGCCTGCGGTGTAAGACCTATCAACAATATCGTTGACATTACAAACTTCGTAATGCTTGAATACGGTCAGCCTATGCACGCTTTCGATTTGCGTTACCTTGACGGTGGTAAAGTTATTGTAAGAAACGCTCGTGAAGGCGAAAAAATCACAACTCTTGACGATGTTGAAAGAAACCTCACAACAGAAATGCTCGTTATTGCAGACGAAAACAAACCCGTTGCAGTAGCAGGTGTTATGGGTGGCGAATTCAGCGGAATTATGGACGATACAACAACTATCGTTTTTGAATCTGCTTGCTTCAACGGTGTAAGCGTACGCAGAACATCAAAGGCTCTCGGACTTCGTACAGAAGCTTGCACAAGATACGAAAAAGAACTTAATCCCGCAAGCTGTGAAACTTGCCTTAAACGTGCACTTGAGCTTGTTGAGCTTCTTGATGCAGGTGACGTTGTAGACGGTATTGTTGACTGCTTCCCCACACCTAAAGAAGTTGTGAAGCTTCCCTTTGAGCCTGAATGGGTAAACAACTTCATAGGCATTGATGTAAGTGCTGACGAGCAGAAGAAAATGCTTGAAAAAATCGGTTTCACAGTTGAAGACGGTATGATTTATGCTCCGTATTTCAGAAACGATATCGAACACAAGGCTGATATTTCAGAAGAAATTGCAAGATTCTACGGCTATCAGGCAATTCCTAACAGAGACCTTTCAGGTGTTGCAAATGCAGCACTTACAGAAGAACAGCAGCTTGAAAGACTTATCCGTTCAACATGTCTCGGCTGCGGTCTTACTGAAATTGAAACATTCTCATTCATCAGCCCCAAATATTACGATAAAATCAATCTTCCTGCAGACAGTGAATACAGAAATTCAGTTGTAATCACAAATCCTCTTGGTGAAGATACAAGCGTAATGAGAACAAACGCAATTCCTTCAATGATGGAAGTTCTTGCACGTAACTATAAAAACCGTAACGAAAAAGCATATCTCTACGAAATTCCTGTAGAATATACATGGAACGGTACAGAAGAGCTTCCCACAGAAAAGCAGAAAATTGTTATCGGTATGTACGGTGAATGCGATTTCTTCGCACTCAAAGGTATTGTTGAAGAAATTCTTTATAAAACAGGTCTTTCAGGCTACGATGTTGAAGCTGTAACAGATGATCCTACTTTCCATCCCGGACGTACAGCACGTCTTACAGTTGACGGTGAGGAATTCGCTTTGTTCGGTGAAATCCACCCTGCAGTTCTTGAAAATTACGGTATCGGTGAAAAAGCTTATGTTGCAAGAATTGATATCGCAACAATTTTCAATAAAGGCAGAGAGCCCAGACTTTACAAGAAATTACCCAAATTCCCTGCAAGCACACGTGACCTTGCTTTTGTTTGTGACAGAGATATTCCTGTTCTCACTCTTGAAAAAGCAATCAGCTCTGCAGCAGGTAAGCTTCTCGAATCAATCGAACTCTTCGACGTTTATATGGGTTCACAGATTGAAGAAGGCAAAAAGAGCGTAGCTTACAGCCTTAAGCTCCGTGCAGAAGACAGAACTCTTACAGATGAAGAGGCAGATAATGTTGTCAAAAAAGCTATAAAAGCCCTTGATAAACTCGGAATTTCTTTAAGAAGCTGATTATTTGCAGTTAATTCATAAAAAAATATTAAAAAAGCATTGTGTTATCACAAAATGTAGTGTATAATATACTTAATTGCGATACGGAGGTGTATTACTTATGGATGATAAGACAATAAAATTTTCCATCAAGGCTGAATGTGAGGACGAGATAAGAAAGAATCTTACTTACGTTTATAACTCTCTGAAAGAAAAAGGATACAATCCTATTAATCAGATTGTCGGATATATTCTCTCTGAAGACCCGACTTACATTACTACACATAATAATGCACGTAGCGTAATTCGCAAAATCGACAGAGACGAGCTTATGCAGAAACTTGTTGAAAATTATCTTAAAGATTAATAAAGGAGTTGTTCCGAATGGCTGACGAGAAAAAAGTTCAGGATGAATTTCTGATGTTCAGAGGAAAGCCTATGGTTCGCTGCGGAAATACAATTTATTACGGGGATACAAGAGACCCGTTCGTTGTAATGCTTTCAATCACTTCTACAAAGCCTCTCGGCGACACAGAGGTTGCTGACAGAGTTGTTGTTCAGCTTTTGTCAACAGACCAGAATGCAAGCCCCAGAGAGCGTATTGTTAAGAAGAGCGAAAAGAAAGGCCTTTATGCAGCAATTGATATTGGCGAAATCTGGCTCAAACGTGCACTGCAGCAGTCTGCAGAATAATTAAAAGACTAAAACCGCTGAAAAGTATTTCAGCGGTTTTTCTTTTAGCTTCATTTTGTTTAATAAGCATAAAACAAAAGCCGTTGATACAGAAGTATCAACGGCTTAATGAATTATTTAAGGTTGTTTTTAAGAGTTGCAAGTTCTGCTTTGAGTTCTGCAGGAA
>JAZQWT010000003.1:0-52934 GCA_045632485.1 Acutalibacteraceae bacterium | reverse complement strand
GTTTTCCGCCGTGAGCAACAATTGCAGGATATGAATATTCAACATCTTCTTCTCTGCCGACTTCTGCTTCTTCAAAAGTAAGTATATCTTCCCATGTATCACCGTTATCTTTTGAAACAGCAAGAAGAAGAGGTGTTCTGTCGCCCCAGTTTTTATCTGTTGGGTTATAAACAAGATAAACACCCTCACCGTCACGTACAAGGTCAATTCCGCTGTTAGGGTTGAGAAGCCCTGTATCATAAGCCTTACACCATGTTTTGCCACCGTCAGAAGAATCACTTCTGTAAACTCTTTCTTTTGATGAACGGATAAGCATATGCACATCGCCCTCATCGTCTTGCCAGAGTGTAGGCTGAATCATCGGCACAAATTCATCGCCTTCACCTGTGGGAACATATTCTGACATTTTCCATGTTTTGCCGTTATCCTTTGACAAATCGCAGAAAGTTGCCCATGTTTCTCTTGTAGGCTCGTGTGAAGCAGGAGCAATAAGTGTACCGTCTGCAAGATAAATAGGTTTGTTTTTAACAGGACCTCTGCCCCCTGATACGTCTCCTTCAACCAATTCAACAGGTGTTGTCCAGTTTTCACCGTTATCTGAAGAATACACAACAAAAGTTCTCCACTCAAGTGTAATTGACTTTCCGTATTTGAAATAAAGGGCAATTCTGCCGTCATTCAGCTGAAAAAGAACGGGATTCCAATGAGGTGTATCTTCATCAACGCTGATTTTAACAGGTTCAGACCACGCACCGTCTTTTCTTTTTGAGACATAAATTTTAACGTCGTCTTTACCCTCTTTTGTGCCGCCGAACCATGCTGCAAGAATTTCTCCGTTATCAAGAGGAAGAACCGTTGAGGCATGGCAGTTTTCTGTGGGTGTTCCCGCTTTATTTATAACTTCTTTTTTAGCAATAATTTTCATTTTATTCACCTCTTAAATTTTAGGAGGAAGGCACTCAATAAGAGAAACTTTGCCTTCAACCGTAAAGCTGACTGTTTCTTTCGGGATGAAAATACAGTCGCCTTTTACAACTTCAATTTCACCGTTTTCCCACTTGATTTTACCACTACCGTCAACTACTGAAAGCGAAGATGGTCTTTCCGCTTTTTCTCTTGTGTAAGAAGAGAAAACATCAAGGCGTTTAAGTGAGAAAATAGGAGTTCTCTCATAAGAAATATGAGTTGTGATTTTATAGTTTTCGTTTTCTTCATCAACTGCAGGTTCGAGTTTGTAGTTTTCAAGCACCTGAGCAGGAGTGAAGTTATCATAATGGAAACATTCAAACATTTTGTCATAACCTATTCCCATATGAATAAGGTCTTCAGGATTAGGTTCGCCCTGAGAATTGAATTTTTCCATGCTGATTGTATAGTCTGTAGGCTCCTGAATTTCAAGAAGCAGACAGCCTGAACCGATAGCATGAGGACAACCACCCTCAATGATGAAAACATCACCGGGTTTAACACGGATTTTGTGCATACAGTCATCCATACCTTTTATATCCTGCTTTTCAAAAAGGTCTCTCCACAATTCTTTTGTTACTCCCTCTTTGAAGCCCATAAGAATATACGGCTCTTCTCCGTCAATAGTTCTTCCGTCAAGAATAAACCAGGCCTCTGTCTTGCCGTAATCAGATTTAAAGAAATCTTTTGCTGCTTTTTTATCAGGGTGGCACTGTACGGGAAGCTTTTCCGCAGAATCAAGAAATTTTGCAAGGACACCAAGGTTTGTGCCGAATTTTTCGACATGTTCTTTTCCGAGGAAAGCCTCAGGATTTTCTTCAATTAAATCCCTGAGATATCTTTCTTCTCCATTTTCAAGAACAGCCACGCTTAAACCTTCAAATTCAGGCTTACCCTCTCTGTCAGGGTTAACTGCCACAACCGTGCTTGCAAGCCAGTCTTCAGGGAAATATCCGTCTGTGGGATTTTCTTCTTCCCTCATAACATCAATCAATTTACCGCCCAGATAACATCTCCAGCAACGGTTTGCTTTGGTTTTAAGAGGATATAGTTTTTCCATATTGCACCTCGCAATTAATATTTTTATCTTGATTTTAATTTTCTCACAGATAAGAAGAAAAATCAATAGAAAATGTTTAAAATTAAAAACAAATGTGATACAATGTATGCGGGTGATTGAAATGATTTTAAAAAACGCTGAAATTTTAAATGAAAACTTTGAGTTTGTGAAAGGTGACCTTGCAATAGAAAACGAAAAAATTGCAGGTATTAACATTCAGAATACTGACGGAGAAATTCTTGACTGCACAGGTCTTAAAATTCTCCCCGGTTTTATTGATATTCATATTCACGGCACAGGCGGTGCAGACACCTGCGATGCGGAAGCTGAATCAATACAGAAAATGTCTGAAAATTTAACACGCCATGGTGTTACTTCTTTCTGCCCTACAACAATGACATTATCATCAGAAGAGCTTGAAAAGATTTTCTCCGTTGTTGCAGGTGAAAAAGGAAAAGAAGCAGGCGCATATATCCACGGAATAAATATGGAAGGCCCCTATATTTCCCTTGCAAAAAAAGGCGCACAGAAGGCAGAACATGTAAGAAAACCCGATATTGAAGAATTTAAAAAGCTGAATTCAATCTGCAATGTTTCTCTTGTTGACATCGCTCCCGAAGAAGACGAGAATAATGCTTTCTCAAAAGAAGCGTCTGAAATCTGTACTGTTTCCGCTGCACATACATCTGCAGACGGCAAAACAGCAAAGAAAAGTTTTGAAAACGGTATTACACACGCAACACATCTTTTCAATGCAATGACAGGTATTTCAGCAAGAGTGCCGGGAGTTGCAGGTGCAGTTTTTGATTCTGATTCTGTAAGAGCTGAAATTATCTGTGACGGATTCCACGTAAATCCCATTACACTCAGAATGGCTTTTAAAATTCTTGGTGAAGACAGAACTATAGTTATCAGCGACTCTATGAAAGCGGCTGACTGCCCTGATGGTGACTATATGCTGGGAGGACAGACAGTTTATGTGCGTGACGGAAAAGCACTCCTTGAAGACGGTACTATTGCTGCAAGCACATCAAATCTTTTTGATGAATTCATAAACCTTCTCTCTTTCGGAATCGATTTTACACACGCAATAAAATCCTGTACAATAAATCCTGCAAAAGCAATCGGTGCCGACAAAACAACCGGCTCAATTGAAGCGGGTAAATACGCAGACCTTCTGATTATTGATAACGATTACAACATAAAAAACGTTTTCGTTAAAGGCAAAAAAATAATATAAAACATATATAAAAATTATAAACTCCGCAATCTTTGGTAATACTTTGTATGTAGCCAAATATTGCGGAGGGATTTTTTTGCAGTTTAATAAAGTTGAAATCTGCGGTGTAAACACAGCAAATCTGAAAGTTCTTAAAGAAAAAGAAAAAATAGAGTTGCTCCGAAAAATAAAACAGGGTGACAAAACAGCACGGGATGAATTGATAAACGGAAACCTTCGCCTTGTTTTATCTGTTATCCAACGTTTTTCAAATAGAGGTGAAAATCCGGATGACCTTTTTCAGGTAGGATGTATCGGACTTATAAAAGCAATTGATAACTTCAATATAGATATGGGTGTAAGGTTTTCCACATATTCTGTACCGATGATAATAGGAGAAATCCGCAGATATCTCCGTGATAACAATTCCGTGCGTGTTTCACGCTCAATGCGCGATACGGCATACCACGCCATGCAGGTAAAAGAAAGGTTATTGCTTGAAAACAATCAGGAGCCTACAGCTGAAGAAATTGCAAAAGAGCTGGGAATTAAAAAAGAAGAAGTTGTTTTGGCACTTGAATCAATCGTAGAACCTGTAAGTTTATTTGAGCCCATCTACAATGACGGAGGTGACACAATTTACGTTATGGATCAGATCGGCGACCAGAACGATGATAAAAACTGGCTTGATGAAATTGAACTGAAAGAGGAAATAAAAAAGCTTTCGCCACGGGAAAAAAGAATTCTTTCAATGCGTTTTATGCACGGCAAAACGCAAATGGAGGTGGCGAAAGAAGTAGGTATCTCCCAGGCACAGGTTTCCCGTCTTGAAAAAGGAGCTTTAAGTAAAATAAAAGGACATTAAATATTATCTGATATAAAAACACCAAAACCCACTTCCAAGCACAAAAAGAAGTGGGTTTTGATTTGCGGTGTTTATACAAAACAGAAGCCAAGGAAGAAGGAAAAATAATTTGTTTTACTATGCAAAAAACAAAACTTAGCTTCTGTTGTTGCCAATATTATAAAAAATATAAAACAAGTGTTGCATTTCTCTCTTGTTTTATAGTATAATACTATCATACCATAATATCAAGCAACAATTTATCTTGTAATGTTTAAAAATTACCAAAAGGAAGTAAACGCTATGAAAACTGATGCCAGAGTCATTCATACAAAAGCCACAATCAGGGAGGATTTCATTGCACTCCTCAATGACCATCCTCTTAATAAAATCACTGTTAAAGCTCTTTGTGACAAAGCAAATATCAATCGTGCTACTTTTTACAGATATTATGAGGACATTTATGATTTATACGAAAAAATCAAAGATGAATTCATTTCCGCTTTTCTTGATTCATTTTTTGATATGAAAAATCTCACAACTGAAAATAAACTTAAAATTTTCGTACACGAAATCAAGAAAAACTCCTCTCTCGTATATGCACTTACCAAACAAAACGACAGCATTAATTTCACTTCAAAAATGTGTTGCAAACTTTATCACCATATCGAAAACGAATTTAATGCTCTTTTCTCTGACTTCAACGAAAATCAGTGCTCTTCAGCCTTTACTTTTGTTGTATCGGGCTGTACGGGACTTATCAGCGCCTGGGTTAATTCAGGAATGAAAGCCAGCACTGACGAAGTAGCTTCGACACTTTATAAGCTTATTAAAAACACGCTGAATTTCGCATAAAAAAAGCCACGTTAAAAACGTGGCTTTTTTTGATATTTAGTTTAAAACTTATGCTGCGATTGAAGCGATCCATTCTACAACTTTAACAAGAGCTGATTCAATTGTATCGAAAGCTTTAGCATAATCTAAACCGCCAAGGAAATCACAAATCTTTCTGATGATATCAATAGCTGTCTGCATTACAAAAATCCTCCTTCCGACTTTTAGTTGTGTTCATTATAATATAAAAACAATTAAAAATCAACAATATTTTTAAAAATGTTTGAGTTTATCTTTTATTTGCTTTTCGGTTTTGCCATAAGAGATACTACAAAGCCGCTTATTATAGCCGCAGTAATACCCGCCGAACCCGAAGACAACGGACCTGTAAAAATTCCAAGCCATCCCATTTCATTGATTTTTTCTTTTGTTCCCTCTGCCAGCACATTGCCGAATCCGGTAAGAGGCACCGTTGCTCCGCAGCTTGCCCATTCCGCCAAAGCAGGATAAATACCTATTGCAGAAAGAACAACACCTGATACAACAAAGCCGACAAGTATACGCGCAGGTGTCAGTTTAGTAAAATCAATCAGTAGCTGACCTGCAACACAAATCAATCCGCCAACTATAAAAGTTTTTAAAAAAACTAAAAATATTTCCATAAAAAATCCCTCTTCCTGTACATAATTTCAGAAATATTATGTGCAGAAAAAGGGTTTTTATTTATAGTTTGGTTCTTATCACAGCTACGGCTGTTATTATTGCAGCGATTATTGCCTGAACCAGTACAACAATTCCTGCCGTAAATACGCTGAGATTACCTGAGAATGCAAATACGGCTGCCGTAATAAGTCCTGCAAGCATCATAACTATCTGGACTGCAAATGTAAGCTTAACACTTGATGAATAGGAAAGTGCTGATGCAAAAGTATCAAAAAATGAAAGTGATGTTCCGTCATGAACAAGTTTTGCAGGGGCAATTTTACGCAGACGGTGAATATATCCGTCAAGCAAACCACCTTCAAAATCTCCTACAACTTTAAAACACTCGCGAGGCATATTATATTCAAGAGATAAAAATTCCTCATCAATATTACAGTCATTGGTTGTTACAACAACGGTTATTCCGTTTTTCTGAAGTTTAGAAAGATGCTTTTTCATTTCTTCATTCTTTGCATATTCAACAACAAGCATTGCTGCCACTTTGCCGTCTATAGCTATATAAAGCACTTTCTTGCCTTCCTTAAGACATGCAACTTCAGCACCTTTAGGCGGCGCTTCCATATTGTGATTGATAATAAGATTTCTGTTACCTACAAAAACCTTTTCTCCTCTTATCCAACCTGAAAGACCTAATCTTTCTTCGTAGCACAAATCTTCAACTTCAGGAAGAAGCTCATTTTTATCACCAATAATTGCTTTATCAAAAACATGAGCAAGAGGACCTCTTGAATTTGTAAGCATAGCAGATGCATAAAGAATGATATCGTCAACTCTTACCGTACCGAAATCTTTCATTCCGTGGAAATTACATTTACTGATATCAAACAAATCTATTGCATCAACCACAACAGCATCTGTTTTTTCAATACTTGAAACAGAATTATAACCGGTTATACACGCATTTCTTTTTTCAAGCCTTTTGTTTACGGAAGAAAGAGAGAAATTAAGTGTAAACATAATTAATCCGGGGAAGCTGGCAAGCACTGCCGCAAGCCATGTTGCAAAAACTACAACAATATCCTGATTCACTATTCCTGCAATTATTGCGATAATCAATGAAAGTGCCGCAAAAGCAGGGAATAAAACTCTTACAAATCTGTCTGCCGGATTTGATGCAAAAGAGTTATAAACAAAGCCTCCCGGGAAAAGTGTTTTACAGGAATACTTCAATGAAGGTTTATCCCCTGCAAAAACTCTGCCTATATTCTGGGCAGTATTCATATCGTCAATTTCCTGAATAGTAAAAAGATTATTTTTTCTTTTTGTTGTTACTGTTTTCAGTCCGTCAATAGCACGGCTTGTTTCCATAGTTTTGCCAAGGCAATTAAAAATAACACAAAGCAATACCGCTACGGTATAAACAGGATAATTGTCACCAAGTCCTGACAAATCAAAGAAAGATGCAAGCGAAGTAAGTAAGGAAATTAAAATAACAACTACCACTGCAGAATCCGTTGTTATTCTTCCTTTTGACAAAGCGGCAATACCGGGCTGAGTTACGCTTGAACCAAAAACAAAAGTCAGTAGCATACTCACAATTGAAAGGCTTACAACGCATGCAGACATTGCATCTGTCGTCATCATTTCAAGTGAATTGAAAACAGCACTCAATCCCACAAACACAAGTGCCAGCAAAGCCATCGCAACTATTCCGAAAACAGAACGTCTGCGTCTGTCATAAAGTTCTTTAAAGACCTGTGGCTTTTCGTTTGAAGTTGTATATTCGGTAAGTTTCTTACCTTTTTCCTGAATAAACGACTTTTTGAACATTGTGAAGAAAGATTTCGGGTCGTTTTCATCACTGAGTACAAGATGCTCTTCCTCATCATATTTACCTTTTTCAGGGGAAAAATAGTTAGGGTCAATATCATCATAATCGCTGGGAAGACTTGTGATTCTGAAAAGATTTTTCTTTTCTTCACGCATTTTGCGAAGATTTTCCGATACTTCCTCATTGCTCACTTCATCAGGCATAACCTCTTCGTCTTCAGAGAATCCGTCAAATCTGAGCTGGTCATCATTTATTTCTTCTTTTTCCACCGGCAGAAACTCGTCTGATTCGTTTTTCAGATTACCGTCTTCTGCTTTTTCACCGATTATCTTTGTCTGTTCTGCATCTTCAGGCAATTTTTTATTTTCTTTTGCCACTTCTTCAAATGCTGACAAATCTGAAACAAAAATTGTATCCCCGAGATTATCATCCTTGTTTTCAGTATCTTCTTCAACAGGCTCATCTTTTGTTTCAGAGGCAACAGAAACAGAAACATATTCCTGACTTTCGAGGTCGAAACGTACTGACTTCTGCACAGGCTGATTTTCTTCTTTTTCTATTTTTTCAAGCTCAGCAGCTCTTTGTCTACGCAGAATTTCGTTGAAATCGCCTTCGCTTGTTTTCGCATTAAATACTGCTTCACCGTATTTTTCTTTTACGGTTTCCATAGCGTTTTCTCTGACTTCTGCTCTCTCAACTTTTCGCTTGTTGAGAATCTTTGACTTTTTGAAAATATCTTTTATTTTTAAATAGTCGCCTCTGTCAAAAGTACCGTCATAAACAACCTCGTTATCACTTATGTCGTCTTCATACGAGCTTTCGTCTATTTCCTTGAATTCACCGTCTTCTCTTGCATCGTTTATGTTACCTTCAACAGACACAAATTCTTCGTCCGAAACATCAGAGAAAAACTCTTCTGCTACCGGAGTTTCCTGAACAGGAATAAATTCATCTCCGTCAGTTGTTTCTTCGGAAAAGTCTTCCTGAATTTCAGTTTCTGTAACATCTTCAGCAAAAGCTTCCTGTGTTTCGCTTTCTGATACTTCCTCAGCAATATCTTTTTCAGTTTCTTCATAATCTTCGGAAACAGAAAAGAAATCCTCATATTCTGTGGGAATTTCCTGAGTTATTTCAGCTTTTGATGCTAAATTCTGCTCATATTCTTTAGAAAAATAAACAGCATTTTCATCATAACTTTCTTCTTTTTCTTTTGATTCTGTTTCACTGAAATCTGCCTCTTCAGGTTCAGAATATTCCTGATACCTGTCCGCATCAAAATCTTCACCTGCTTCTTCAACATCAGGTATAGTTTCAACATCTTCTATAAGTTTATTGATGTCTTCCATAGACCAGTTTTTAACAGGTATTCCGTCAGAGGATTCAAACAACTCATCAACAAAATCCTCATCCTGAGTGTCATCGATTACAGATTCATATATTTCTCTGTATTTTTCAATCTCTTCATCGAACAAATCAATTTCGTCTGACATGTTTATTCCTCCTTACTTTGCTTTTATATTACTTCTCTGCCTTGAAATTTCCATCATCAGCACACCTGCTGCAACAGATGCATTCAAGGATGTTATTTTACCCTTCATAGGCAGCGTTACAAGAAAATCACATTTTTCTTTTATCAACCTTCCGATACCTTTTCCTTCTGAACCGACAACAAGTGCACAAGGTCCGGAATAATCAACAGAGCACCAGTTTTCTCCGTGCATATCTGCACCGTAAACCCATACGCCTCGTTCTTTCAGACTGTCAATTTCCGCTGCAAGATTTCCTACTCTAGCCACAGGAACATACTCTATTGCACCTGCCGATGTTTTACCGACAGCAAAAGATAGAGAAACAGAGCGTCTTTTCGGAATTATAACTCCGTGAGCACCTGAAACCTCTGCAGTTCTTATTATAGCGCCCAGATTGTGGGGATCTTCAAGCTCATCACAGATGATAATAAAGGGAGCTTCGCCTCTTTCTTCCGCAAGCCGAAAAATATCGTCAACAGTCGAATATTCTTTTACTGCACATTTCGCGGCAACGCCCTGATGGTTTGCATTAAAACACATATAGTCAAGTTTTTTGATATCAACTTCTTTTATAACAACACCTTTTTCTTTGCAGGAACGAAGAATAGACGAAATTGAACCGCCTCTTTCTCCCTTTGCCACAAAAAGAGTGTCTATGGTTCTTCCGCCGGCAATTGCTTCAAGCACAGCATTTCTGCCTATTATAAGGTCATTGTTCTCCCTGTTCATTTCATTTTCATTATTTTTCATCTGTCAAAACCCTTACATAAAGTTATTCATTATATTTTATCACAAACATCTGTGCATTGCAAGAAAAACGCAGTATTTTCGCTGATGATACAAATAAATCTTTTTTTCGTTTCTTAACTACAGCACATAGCGACTTATTTTTTATTTCTGACGTAATATAATCTGCTTTGTAAGACTATATTCTGCTGAAAGGAACAAAAAAATGGAAAAACTACATAACACAAATATAACCTCTTTTACACAATCAGGCTCCTCCCGTTCAATCACAGCAAAAACTGTAATAACAGCATCAGTTCTGAGCATTATTTCTGCTTTTCTCGGACAAGGTTGTATCTTTGACGAATTGTATCCGTTCGGCTTTGCAATAATAACTGCCGCACCCGGAATTTACTCTTTTGCCTGCTTTGTCGGGACAAGCATCGGTCTGCTTTTTTCACAGACAGGAATTTATCTTTTCAGATATATTATCTGCGCAGCTGCATTGTGGATAATCCGAAGTCGTATTTTTAAACCCACATCCCGTCTGGGAAACGTATGGTTTGCTTCTTCCGGTGTATGTTTTGTTGTATGTGCACTTACAGGAATTGCTGTTGTTATTCCTACAGGTAATCTCCCTGAAGAAATCATCAGATTTATTTCCGAAGGCATTATCGCTTCTTTTCTTTCTTTTTTTTACAGAATCAGTATTCTGAAAATCACCAGAAGCAACGAAAAATTTTTCACCTCCAAAGAGCTTCTTTGCCTTGGTATAAGTTTTTCCACAGTCATTGCTGCATTAAGTAATATAAAACTTTCATTTTTTTCTCCCGCAGAATTCATTGCACTTTTTATCACACTGTGTGTTTGTTTTGTTATGAATGAAACAGGCGGTGCTGTTTTCTGTTGCATATGTGCTACTGCTCTTTCAACAGACATTTATTCCGATTACAACATTTTCCCGTTGATTTGTGCAGGTGTGGTTTCAGGAATTTTTTCACCATTGGGAAAAATCCCTGCTGCTGTTTCGTTTTTATTTGCGTTTTCGGCAAGCTCTCTCTGGAGCGGTGATGATTTTATTTATTACAGACTTATTTCCTGCGCTGCTTCCTGCCTGATTTTCATATTGATTCCGAATAAATTATACAGAAAAATTTCTGCATATCTTAAAACAAAAGAAGTTACCGCTTCGGAAAGCACATACAGAAAAGATGTTTCGGGAAAATTGTCCCATACCGCAGATGCTGTTGATTCTATCTGTCTGGGAATGAATAAAGTGTCTGAAAATCTTAAAAAAATAGACAGTAACTATGACAGAAATATTTTCTGCCGTGTCCGTCAGGAAGTCTGTGAAGATTGTGAAAACAAAGAAAAATGCTGGTCGCAATGCTTTTCTCATACACTGCGGGGCTTTGATGAAATTTCTCAGAATTGCCGCCATACAAATACAAATTTTTCACCGTTTGCCGTTTCTTTCCTGAAAAAATGCCCTCACAACAAACGGCTTTTATCTTCAATTCAGACCAATTGCAAAAAATACGATGAATCTGTCCGTGATGAAATTCAATTGGATGAAAAACGTGTTCTGATAAATGAACAAATGAAATGTATGAGCGATATACTTAAGGATTTTTCAGAAAATTTCAGCAGATGTTCCCTTGTTGATAATGAGCTTTCGCAGAAAATAAAAACAATCCTCAATTCCTTCTCTGTCAGGTGCACAAAAGCATTATGCATTATCGGAAGCGACGGAAATATGACAATAAAAGCTTACTGCAAAAAGATTGACAGCACCGTTGACAGAAAAAAACTCAAAGAAGCCATTGAGCAGGCATCTTTAAGGAAATTCAATAACGCCGATATTGATTTTACGGAAAACGGTACAGTTGTGATTTACAGACAAAAGCCATGGATGAAAATGAAAACAGGCAAAATTCAGCTTTCAAGTGACGAGTCGCCTATCTGCGGTGATTGTCTGAAAGAAATTACCGATGAATACGGTAACAGAAGCATTATCCTCTCTGACGGTATGGGTACAGGAGGAAGAGCTGCCGTAGATGCCGCAATAACAGCTGAATATTTTTCAGACCTTCTTGAAGGAAATATAAGCCCTGATAATGCTTTAAGAATAATAAATACTGTTCTTTCGGTCAAATCTACAAACGAATCTCTTTCAACCATTGACCTTGCAAAATTTAACCTTTTTTCAGGTAAAGTTGAATTTTTCAAGGCAGGTGCCGCTGCATCCTTTATAAGAAAAAACGGTAAATGCAAAATAATTGAAGGTGCTTCTCTTCCTGCCGGCATTATTCATGATATATCTTTTACAAAAGAAAATATTACACTTTCAAAAGGCGATATTGCCGTTATGGTTTCTGACGGAGTCACAAATGGGTCTACTCAATGGATAATGGATGAAATTGAAAAATTCAACCTTTCCAATCCCGAACTTCTCGCACAAAAAATTGCAGGAATTGTCTGCGACAAAAGCAAGGGTGAACGACGTGATGATATCACTGTTTTTGTCGGAATAATGACTGCATAATGAATTTAAGCAAAATCAACAACTAAAACCGATAAAAAAGTCAATACATCGTCATTTTTTTTGAAAACTGATATTGCAAAATCACCACAATAAATGTTATAATGTTTTTTAACAGAAAAGCTCATACATCTATCAATTAATAACTGCGGTGTTTTTGCAGTTATGCATTAATAAAGGAGGAAAAGAGAGTATGGAATATTCAGAAAAATTTTTAAAAGAAGGTCTTACATTTGACGATGTGCTTCTCATTCCGAGAAAATCAGACATCCTTCCCAGTGATGTAAGCACTAAAACTACTCTTGCAAAAAACATAACACTTAACATTCCGTTGATGACTGCTGCTATGGACACAGTTACTGAATCAAAAATGGCTATTGCTATTGCTCGCGAAGGCGGCATCGGTGTTATCCATAAAAATCTTCCTATGGAAGTTCAGGCTTCTGAAGTTGACAGAGTTAAACGTTCAGAAAACGGCGTTATCACTAACCCCTTCTTCCTTTCTCCTGACCACCTTGTATCTGACGCTGACGCTCTTATGAGAAAATTCAGCATTTCAGGTATTCCCGTTTGTGACGAAAGTGGTAAACTCGTTGGTATTCTCACAAACCGTGACCTTCGCTTCATGACAAACTACAATGTTAAAATCAGTGAGGTTATGACAAGAGAAAACCTTGTTACATCTCATGAAAACACAACTCTTGATGAAGCTCAGAAGATTCTTATGAAGCACAAAATCGAAAAGCTTCCTCTCGTAGATAAAAACGGTCACCTTAAAGGTCTTATCACAATCAAAGACATTGAAAAAGCTGTTCAGTATCCCAACACAGCAAGAGATGCACAGGGCAGACTTCTCTGTGCTGCTGCTATCGGTGCTACAGCAGACGTGCTTGACAGAGCTGCTTGCCTTGCTGAAGCACAGGTTGACGCATTCTGCCTTGACTCTGCACACGGACATTCAGAAAACATCCTTAAAGCCGTTGCAAAAGTTAAAGCAGCATATCCGGATATCGCTCTTATCGCCGGTAACGTTGCAACTGCAGAAGCTACAAAAGCTCTTATCGATGCAGGTGCTGACTGCGTAAAAGTCGGTATCGGCCCCGGCTCAATCTGTACAACTCGTGTTGTTGCAGGTATCGGTGTACCTCAGGTTACTGCAGTTTTTGATGCAGCAAACGAAGCATCTAAACACGGCATCCCCGTTATTGCAGACGGCGGTATCAAATACTCAGGTGAAATCGTTAAAGCTCTTGCTGCAGGTGCAAACACAGTTATGGTTGGCTCTCTCGTTGCAGGCTGTGAAGAAGCTCCCGGCGAACGCGAAATCTATCAGGGCAGACAGTTCAAGGTTTATCGTGGTATGGGTTCACTTGCTTCAATGGCAAACGGCAGTAAAGACAGATACTTCCAGGAAGACAACAAGAAATTTGTTCCCGAAGGAATCGAAGGTCGTGTACCTTACAAAGGACCTCTTGCAGATACAGTTTACCAGATGATGGGCGGTCTTCGTTCAGGTATGGGTTACTGCGGTTGCAGCACTATTACTGAACTTCAGCAGAACGCACAGTTTGTAAGAATTACAAATGCCGGTCTTATTGAAAGCCATCCTCATGACGTTCTTATCACAAAAGAAGCTCCAAACTATTCAGGTAATTTCTAAGATTTAAATATTAATTGCCGCAGAACTTTTTGTCTGCGGCAAATTTTTGTGCGAAAGGGGTTTTTAAAATAGAAAAGGATAATAAAATTCAGGAAAATAAAATGGGTACTATGCCTGTAAACAAACTGCTTATTTCAATGTCGTTACCCATGATTATCTCTATGATTGTTCAGGCACTTTACAATGTTGTTGACAGTATTTTCGTTTCATACATTTCAGAAAATGCTCTTACGGCAGTTTCTCTTGCTTTCCCGGCACAGAACCTTATGATTGCTTTTGCCTCAGGTACTGCAGTTGGTGTTAACGCTCTGCTTTCGAAAAGCCTTGGCGAAAGGAACTTTGAAAGAGCAAATAAATCAGCTGAAAACGGACTTTTCCTTGTTTTTCTTGAATATCTGATTTTTCTTGTTTTCGGTATTTTCGGTGTAAGCTTTTTCTATAATATGCAGACCAACGTTGCCGAAATAATTGAAAACGGTTACTCTTATTTAAGTATATGCTCAATATTTTCTTTTGGCATCTTTGGTCAGATTATGACAGAAAGACTTATGCAGTCCACAGGCAGAACAATTTACACAATGTTCACACAGGGCTCCGGTGCGATAATCAATATAATTCTTGACCCTATTCTTATCTTCGGAATCGGACCTTTCCCTGAAATGGGCATCGCAGGTGCTGCATGGGCAACTGTTATCGGTCAGATTTTCGCGTTTATTCTTGCGCTTATTCTTAATGCTAAATACAATAAAGACATTAAGCTTTCTCTTAAACATTTCCGTCCTGACGGAAAAATCATAGGCAAAATTTTCTCTGTAGGCATACCTTCAACCATTATGATAGCAATAGGCTCTGTAATGAACTTTATGTTCAACAAAATTCTCATTTCTTTCACAGAAACTGCAGCAGCAGTATTCGGTGTTTATTTCAAGCTTCAGAGTTTCATCTTTATGCCCGTTTTCGGTATGAACAACGGTATCATACCTATTATAGCTT
The DNA here is from genome assembly GCA_045632485.1 of Acutalibacteraceae bacterium. Classification (GTDB taxonomy): domain Bacteria; phylum Bacillota; class Clostridia; order Oscillospirales; family Acutalibacteraceae; genus SIG575. Next base: position 38,067 of record JAZQWT010000003.1, on the reverse strand, counting down.
ACAACTACGGTGCACAGAAACGCAAGAGAATGATGAAAGCCGTAAAACTTGGAATTGTATATGCACTTATGTTTATGGTAGCAGGTCTTGTTATTATGCAGCTTTTCCCCGAACAACTGCTTTCCATTTTCAACGCAACACCCGAGATGGTGAAAATCGGTATCCCCGCTTTGAGAACAATCAGTATATGTTTTGTTTTTGCAGGATTCTGTATTGTAATCGGTTCGGTTTTCCAGGCTCTCGGCAGAGGAACATTCTCAATGATTGTTTCCGTTTCACGTCAGCTTATCGTACTTGTACCTGCAGCGTATCTTCTTTCACTCACAGGTGAACTCAATAACGTGTGGTGGTCTTTCCCAATTGCAGAAATCGCTTCAGTTATAGCAAGTACAGTATGCTTTATCTACCTCTATAAAAAGGTTATAAAAAAGATTCCGGAATAAAATCCAATCAGCAAAAATTAATGCCTCTGTTTCAAAAAACAGAGGCATTTTTATTTTATATTCTGATTTCGATGCTCGGTTGTCCGCCATATCCTTCAACACGGATAAAATCATTTTCAACAGTTACAACAGCGTGATTTTCACTGTCTCCTGTACAGATAGCACGGAAAGTTATATAATAAATTCCGTTTCTCTCTGAAAAATTTCCGTAGTGATAATGTCCGCAGAAAACAGCCTTCACTTTACCGCTTTTTTCAAAATGGTCAATTATTTCTTTTCTGTTGATAAGCACATGGTCATCACCATTATCAATATCATCCATAATAAACATCTGATGACAGAAAATAATAATCTCTTTTTCGGATTCATCAATTTCTTTTTTTAACCATTCAATCTGTTCGGTATCCAGATAACATTCAGCCCAGTGAATCTCACTTTCAGGGAAAGGTATATTCACATCGTTATTGTTTCCGTCAAGGCAGAGAATTTTATATTCTTCGCAATCAAAGGAATAATATCTTCCTTTCATACCTGTGATTTCTGTCCATTTTTCTTTGCTTACAGATGTGTCGTGATTACCTATTAAAATATAATAATCTTTACTGCTGTCCTTCATAGCCGAAACAACTTCGCGCCACAAATCTGTCTGAGCTTTTGCACCATGAACCTCATCAGCAGTATCACCAAGGTTCATAATAAATTCACAGCCGTGAGAATGTTCTTCTATGGCTTTTTTGATTTTAGAAAGTGATTTGGGACGAAATCTCACTTTGTGAGAGTTGTCGTCAGTATAGTGTAAATCAGTAAAAGCAAGAAATTTCATTTCACTACCTCAGAAGCAAATTGTTTATATCTGAAATAATTGCTGATGCAGACGAAGCAAGTGATGCATCTTTTGATAAAGCCATATCAAGAATAAGTGCAGTAAGAGTACCCACGGCAATTATAACGAGAATCCATACAACAATAAGTGTTGACGGTGTAAGTTTTCTTGATGATTTTTCAGTTTCTTCAGAAGCACTTACAATAGGACGTGAATTTATTGAACGTGAATGTTCTTCAATCTTTTCAAGAAGACTTTCAAGTCCTGTCCTGTAAAGGTCTTTATCAGTTTCGTCATCAGCAGCAAAAATTTTGTACACACTTGACTTCTGCAAATCAGACAGTGTTGCGAAAATATATCCTGCACCGTTTTCATCAAATAAAATTTCGCTCATTGCTATTGCATATGCTGAATCAGACTGTTTCATCGCTGTTCTTGCATTTGATGCAATATTTTCTTTTCTCTTCGCATCATCTGTCAGACTTCTGTCAATCGGTAAATCAACAAAATCAACAGCTTTTGAGGAAGCAATTTCACCTAAAACATTTGTATAAACAGTGTTTTCTGTCTGTCTTACAAAAGAAATCATAATTCCTCTTGACTCTATTTTTTCAAGAATACTTTCTTCCGCTTTTTCCTGAGGCACATCATCTTCGTTATAAGAATATGAATTCACATCCTCATAATTATTTTTTTCTTCTTGTGCGTGGATATCGGTTGAATATACATCAACATATTCAGTCTCCGGCTGTGGTTCTTTTTCCTCAGCCACCTCTTCTTCTGCTACCTCTTCAACAGCCTCATCGATTGATTCGTCTTCCTGATTGATATCTTCAGCCTCTTCAACCACATCATCAACCGGAGGAAGTTCTTCATCTTTAACAAATCCGTCAGCAATGAACTCAATCATTCCGTTTTCAATGATTGCTTCAATTCTCTTTTCATCAATGGGAACAAAAACAAGTTTCTGCTTGCCTGCTCTCATACCAATACCTGAAAAAAGTCCGTCAAAAGTTATAAACGCTTCGCCGCCCACAGGTATTGCCGCATGAGCCCTGATCTGATTTTCATTAAGTGTAGCCATACAAGCATCACTGTTTATAAGTTCGTTAATTTCTGAATCAAGCTTGCATTTAAAACCAAGTGCCCTGAACAAAGCAGCCTTTGTTGAAATAAACCGGGAAACATCAACAGCAAGTACAATTATATCGGAGCTCTCAACACCATCTTTTACACCTGCAAACATTTCCTTTTGTGTGCTGCAGTAAAGGAAATCTGCCTTAACACCGGTTTTCTCTTTAATTTGTTTAATAATTATTTCATGAGCTGCATTCAGCGAAACCATTTTATTTTCACTGAATGATATGAGCTTTATCTGCACTTTATTTCATCCTCTCTTATTATTGAGCATACCACTTTGCTGAATCTTTGTAGGGATTAGTTCTCTTATTTCTTGCATACCATGCCTCAGGGAATTTCTGGTTATTGTTTTTTCTTACCAGAGTTGTGTCAATTTCTTTAGACTCGCCTTCTCTGAGAAGTCTTGCAACAACAACAAGACGTCCGTTTTTCATTTCTGTCTTATCGCATGTGGAAAGCGTAAGAATCTTATCTCCTGCTTCATATTCAACGCCTGTATTATAATAAGAACGAAGTCTTACCTCTTCCATAAATGCCGCAAAATTTTCTTCAGTAGATACATTTTTGAATGTATATCCGAATACATATCCGTTATCGTCTTTTACATTTGCATTTGAAAGAAATACACCATAAATTTTGTAAACGTAACTTTCATTTTCTGTATAAACATAAATAAGAGGATTTTTCTTGAAAGCTTCCTCTTTTTTGTAATTTTTTATTTTTCCGAACATTGAACCGTCTCTCATATGATGTCCGTAAATTACTGTGTTTCTGTCTGAAAAAGGTGCACCGTTATAACAGTCAATGAAAGCTGTGCCGCCTACAGAATATTTTCCGTCAAAGCTTTTTCTGAGATATTTACTGTTATCTTTACACTTAACAACGGGAAGACTTATATCTGCACCCGGAAATACAATCCATGAATTGAAATCAGGATTCATTTTTTTAAGTTTTTCAAAAGTCAGAGCTTTTTCTTCACCTTTAAGATTGTCGAGTTTTTCAATTACTTTATTCGGGTCTTCAGTTTCAGCGTCAATTACATCTGCAATTTCGTTGTTACGTTTTTCAATAAGATAGGGCTGAATAAAATAATCGTTAATAAGCCATGCTGCACTGCCTATCAAAGCGATAATTGAAATAACAAAAATTATTTTTCTTATAACATCACCGGCACTGTTTTTCTTTTTTACCGGAACATCCTGCTGAGGCTCTTCAGATGTCTCTAAAATCTCTTTTGCTTTTTGTGCATCAGTAGATTCTGTATTTACTTTGTCCACAGAGATATCTTCAGGGATTCCGCCATCTGCAGGTGGAGTCAGCGCAACAGTTGCGGGCTCATCATCCAGGGTAAGCATCACCGTTGCAGGCTGATCATCTGATTCATCAGAAATATCTTCTTTTGCTTCAACTTCATCTTCTGTTGTTTCTTCCTCTGTTTCTTCATCATATCTGCCGGAAGAAATATCTTCGTATACTATGTTTTCAGGTGAAGATTCTTCTAATGCCTTATCTTTCTTGAATTCAAGGTTAAAAACTTCAGCTTCTTTCTGTAACGCTTCGTCATCAACACCTGCCATTTTTGCATCAACTTCTTCATAGAGAGCTGTATAATCTTCTTCTCTTGATTTGAAGAAATCTTCAATTTCGCTGTCTTCAGCAGGGTTATAAAAAACCTTTTCTTCCTCTTGTACAGGTTTTTCATCGCTGCCGAAAGGCTGAAGATTATATTTTTCTCTCAGGTTAGAAAAAATCTCTTCAAAACTTTCTTCCTTTTCTGCAAAATCTTTTTCTTTTTCGCTCATTATGTTTCCTCCTGTTCTTCAAATCGTTTTATAATTTTTCGTCTTACAAGTTCAAATGCTTTAGATCCGTTTACATACCTGTTATAATCCCTGTCATGTCGACCTGTTTTAACTTCAATACACTCCGTCATTTCGCCGTCACAAACAGCAATATAACTCAGACCTACAGGCTTATTTGTCGAATCGCTTAAAGGTCCTGCGATTCCCGTAATTCCTATAGCATAATCAGCACCGCTTATTCTTTTTACGCCTTCAGCCATTTCTCTTGCCACAGGCTCGCTTACGGCACCGTATTTCTCAAGATTATCTTTGCTTACTCCGAGAATTTTATTTTTAATCTCGTTTGAATAAGAAACAATTCCGCAATCAAAAACTTCCGATGAACCTGAAATATCAGTAATTCTCTTTGCAGCAAAACCGCCTGTGCAGGATTCTGCAAGTGCGATTTTAAGTTTGTGTTTTTTCAGAAGTTTCACAAGCACCGTTTCAATGTTTTCCTCATCAACGGCATACACATATTCCTTGAATCTTTTTATAACTTCTTCCACGACAGGCTTTGCTTTTTCTTCTGCTTCTGCTTTGTCTTTTCCGCTTGAAGTAATACGCAAAAAACATTCGCCGTCTTTTGCATAAGGTGCTGCTGTCGGGTTTTCATTTTCCAGCAAATCGGATGCTTTTTCCGCCATTGCAGATTCGCCGATTCCCATCATCTTAATATTATGAGAAACAAAAACAGCTTTTGAATATTTTTCAAGAACTTTTCTCGCTTTTTCTTCAAACATAGGTTTCATTTCTCTGGGCGGTCCCGGCAGAGCAATAATACATTTTGAATTTTTTTCTATTGCAAATCCGGGGGCTGTACCATTATTGTTTTCAAATACAATTCCGTCCTCCGGCACATAAGCCTGGCGGATATTGCTTTCTGACATTTTCAGACCTTTGTTTTCAAAATAACTTTCAATCTGCTTTTTAATGTTTTCGTCAAGAACTAATCGTGACCCCATTACTTCACAGCACTTGTCTCTCGTAATATCGTCTGCAGTAGGGCCGAGACCTCCTGTTGTGATAACAATATCACTTCTTTCAAGAGCCTGCCTGAGCATCTCGGTCAGTCTTTCGTTGTTATCACCCACAACATCCTGACGAAGAACACTGATTCCCATTTCCGCAAGTTTCCGTGAAAGGTAAACCGCATTTGTGTTTACAATGTCGCCAAGTAAAATTTCAGTGCCGACACATACAATTTCACAAATCAAAAATAATCACCTTTAATCAATTAAAATAAATCTTGCACTGTTTACCGCTTCTTCAATCATTTCAGTAAAATCTACTGCACTTTCTGCCTTTTCAACTTCTTCCACACTTGGTCTCGTTTTAGGATGCTTGGGTGTAAAAACAGTACAGCAATCTTCATAAGGAAGAATTGAAGTTTCAAAAGAATCAATCTCTCTTGAAATTTTTACAATTTCACCTTTATCCATGCCGATACAAGGACGGAAAACAGGCATGTCTGTTGCTCTGTCTGTGCATGCAAGAGCTTTCATTGTCTGGCTTGCACCCTGACCTAAGCTTTCACCTGTAATGAGTGCTTCGCAGTCTTCTCTGCGTGCAATTTTTTCTGCAGTTTTCATCATTATTCTTCTCATAATAATGGTAAACAATTCTTCAGGGCATTCATCTTTTATTGTTTCCTGAATTTTTGTGAATTCAACTACATAAAGCTTTATTCTTCCGCTGTAAGCAGCAACTTTTCTTGTAAGTTCGTGAACTTTTTTCTCTGCAAGTTCACTTGTATAAGGCGGTGCTGCAAAGTGGATTCCCATAAGTCTTAATCCTCTTTTTGCCATCATCCAACCTGCAACGGGACTGTCGATACCTCCTGAAATCAGTAGTGCTGCTTTACCTGCAGAACCTACAGGCATACCGCCTGCACCTTTATGCTGATTGCCATGGATGTAAACGTGAGTATCTCTCACTTCAACTGTTACAACAATATCGGGGTTATGCACATCAACTTTGAGATGAGGGAAATTTTCAAGAAGGAAACCGCCCACTTCCATACAGATTTCAGGTGATTTCAAAGGGAAGTTCTTATCACTTCTTTTTGCATTTACTTTAAAAGTTTTTGCAAACATCAATTCGTCTTCAAGATATTCTTTTGCAACTTCCTTTATTTTTTCAATGTCTTTTTCAGTTGCAGCAGCACGTGAAAGACCTGCAATACCGAAAACTTTTTTTGCTGCTTCAAAAGCTGTATCAAAATCTGCATTTTCATCTTCACTCTCAACCATAATTGTTGACTGTGATGCTTTGAAAGTAAATTTGCCGATATGTTCAAATCTTCGGCGCATATTTTTTATCATCATATCCTCAAAAGTTCTTCTGTTAAGACCTTTGAGTGCAAGCTCGCCGTTTTTAATAAGTATAATTTCTTTCATCTTTCAAACTCTCCTGAGTGTTTTTGTAGCAAGTAAAATATTTTCTGCCAGTGTGTTAAGTTCATCATCTGTGTTAAATCTTGATAAACTTACTCTTATTGCACTGTCAATTCTTTCAGGTGTTATTCCCGCACCGAGAAGTGCAGTACTTCTGTGACCCTTTGCACAGGCAGAGCCGCCTGAAACATAAATTTCTCGCTCTGACAAAAAGTTAATCATAGGCTGAGAGGGAATTCCAGTAACTGAAAAATTTATAATATACGGTAACGCATCTTTTTTTGAGTTTATTACCACACCATCAATTTTTTCTAATTTTTCTATTAAACCATCACGTATCTTTTTGACGTTTTCAAGATTATTTTCAATCTCTGTAATCTCTTCTGCCGCTGCAGCAAAACCACAAATAGCAGGCATTGCTTCTGTTCCCGAACGCAGGCCCTTTTCCTGGCCTCCGCCTGAAACAGGCGACACGATACTCACACCTTTTCTCACGAACAAAGCACCTGCGCCTTTGGGACCGTGGATTTTATGTGAGCTTATGCTCATTAAATCAACACCAAGTTTCTGCACCTTTATGGGAAGTTTTCCGAATCCTTGCACCGCATCACAATGGATAAATGCAGGAGAATTTTTCATCATAACTGCTTTTTTAATAAGTTGAACAGGATTGATTGCTCCCAATTCGTTATTGACAAGCATTACGCTTATAAGTATTGTTTTTTCATCAACTTCCCTGATTAAATCCTGAATATTTATTGCACCGTTTTCGCCTACAGGCAGACGTACAACATTGAAGCCTTTTGTTTCAAGAACCTTCATACAGTTTTCAACGCTTGGATGTTCTATTGAAGAAGTGATAATTTTGTTACCTCTTTTCTTCAGTTTTTCAACTGCACCGAAAATGGCAATATTATTGCTTTCTGTTCCACCTGATGTAAAGACAATTTCATCTTCACGGGAAGAAATTTTTTCTGCGATAATCTTTCTTGCTTTATCAAGCTCGTCTTTTGCCTGAACGCCAAGATGATGAATAGAAGAGGGGTTTGCCCAGCATTCATCAAGCATATATGCAATTTTTTTCTTTGCACTTTCGCACAAAGGAGTTGTTGCACTGTTGTCAAGATAAATCGCCAAAGTCACTCTCTCCCATTATGATATATTTAATCAGATATATTATATTACAAAATGCAGAAAGTTTCAATATAATTACAATTTTTATTTGCTTTCAGACCAAAAAATATTATGCATAAAAATGCCCTGAATAATGTAAAACATACAAAAAACGCCAACAGTCAGTTTGTTGGCGTTTAATAATTTATTTATTTCTTTTCGACAGTCTGAAAACTTTTTCCTTGTTCATGTCTGATTCAGCAAAATTATTGTTTTTATCACACATAATGAAGAACAAAGTTGCAATCATTCCGTAGGGAATAGGCGAAAATTCTCCCGGGTTTACAAGAGACATCATAAACAATCCCGCATACGAAACAAACAGAGTCAGGTTGAAAATTGTTATTCTTGCAAAAAGAACTTTCATACGGTTATAAAGCTGATATGAGAAAGCAAGTATACCTGCAATACCGAAACTTCCTATAACCTGGAAAGGCGATGAATGGTACCAGCATAAAGCAAACTTTGCAGGGTCATGTACATCGGTATTACCCATATAACCGAGACCTCTGCCGAAAATCGGATTTGATTTAAAATCTTCAACAGCTCTTGAAAATAAGCCTAGTCTTATGCTGTTCTCAGTTGTGAATCTTTTTATAACAGGCAGGATAAAATTAAAGAGAGGTCGGATAAATGCGAGCACTCCTGCAGCAATCACACCGATTACAATAAGATTTTTCTTTCTGTTAGCTTTATCTGTAAGAAGAATCACAAGCAGACAGATTCCTAATTCTATTGTCCCGAAGAGTGTGCCTCCTCTTGATCCTGTAAGCATAATTCCTATGTACTGCAAAAAACCTGTAATAATAAAAGGATATTTTCCGGTTGACAGGAAAAATCCGAAGGGGAATGTCAGCATAAGAATTGTAGAAACATTATTTCTCCACTGGAAGGCAAGAAGACTTCCGCTTTTTACAAGAAGTGCCCAGTTTGTAATGTAAAAATGAGCAATCATATAAACACAGATAAGACCGGTAAACGTCATTATCATAGCGAATTTTTTACGCATATCATACTTATCGCTGAAAGCGTATTGAGAATTCATCAGCAGATAAAGTGCAAACATTCCTACGCCCAGACCTGCCGTGTAAACAAGTGCAGTACCGCAGAAATATTCGGGAGCCGTGATTTTACCGACACCACCCAAAGTTACTGCAATTGCCACAAACAAGGTGCCTTTCCACACACTGCCCAGTTCAAACTTTTTATGATAAACAATAAAGTGGAAAAGAATCGCAGCTACAAGCACGGGAGCAAACCATATAAACTTTATGAAAACATCAAACGAATCATAGCATTTTATGGATATTGTTGCGATAGACAAAAACGGCATAAGTGTTGCTGTAATGTCTTCACAAATAATCAAAGCAAAACTGCACAAAACAGCAAAAAACACATCACCGTAAACAATAGATGTAAAGTCGTTTTTGCTACTGAAAGAAACGAAAAATGCCGCGACCAGACACTGAATAACAAAAAAAGTTTCAGACATCATAAAGTCGCGTATTTTCTGTATCGCTTTGGAGTTTTCCATTCTGAGGTATAACTTGTCAATCATTCAAAAAATCTCCGCAATCATAATAAAATCATAATTACTTGCTGAATGCAATTATATCATCAATATGCTTTAAAGTCAACAAAAATAAGCTCTGCTGAAAAACCGCAGAGCTTAAAATTATAAAATTATTTACCGAACATCATAAGCAGGAAACCTGCTGCAACGGCTGAACCGATAACACCTGCCACATTCGGTCCCATTGCATGCATGAGAAGGAAGTTTGTGGGGTTATACTTTTTGCCCTCAACCTGTGCCACACGTGCTGCCATAGGAACAGCTGAAACACCTGCCGCACCGATAAGGGGATTGATTTTGCCGCCTGTAACGATATAAAGAAGTTTGCCGAAAAGCACACCGCCTGCTGTTGAGAAAGAAAAAGCAACAAGACCGAGAACAATAATGAGAATCGTATCGGGGCTTAAGAAAGCATCGCCATTTGCTGTTGCACCAACAGTAAGACCGAGAAGAATTGTTACGATATTTGTAAGTGCATTTTGTGCTGTATCGCTGAGTCTGTCTGTAACACCGCATTCTTTGAAAAGGTTACCGAGCATAAGCATACCGATAAGCGATGCACATGAGGGAATCAGAAGAGCACAAAGAACAAGAACAATAATCGGGAAAATAATTTTCTCTGTTTTGCTTACTTTCCTCAACTGCTTCATTTCAACTTTTCTTTCTTTTTCAGTTGTAAGAAGCTTCATAACTTTTGGCTGAATAATGGGGATAAGTGCCATATAAGAATATGCTGCAACTGCAATAGGTGCAAGCAGATGGTCTGCAAGCTGACCTGTAAGCAGAATTGCTGTAGGGCCGTCTGCACCGCCGATAATGCCGATAGATGCTGCTTCTTCCGGTGTGAAGCCAAGGAAAAGAGCGATAATAAAAGCAATATAAATACCAAGCTGTGCCGCTGCGCCTAAAAGAAGGCTTATGGGGTTAGCAAGTAAAGGACCGAAGTCTGTCATAGCGCCGATGCCGAGGAAAATCAGACACGGGAATATTGAGCTTTTTACACCGGCATAAATAAGTCTTAAAACCCCTGTATCATACCAGTGTGCACCCGCCTCGGCAACTCCGCCAAAAAGACCCGCAGGGTCTGCCATAAGATCTGCACCGGGTAAGTTTGCGAGAAGGATGCCAAAAGCAATAGGTATAAGAAGGAGAGGTTCAAACTTTTTAGCTATAGCGAGAAAGAAAAGAACGAATGAAACAATGATCATTACAAGCTCTTTCCAACCCAGCAGATAAAAGCCTGAACTTTCCCATAACTGCTGAACAATTTCCATTATTATTTCACCTTAACCGATAACTGCAAGAACTGCATCTGTTTCTACAGTTGCACCTTTCTGAACAGTAATCTGTTTGATTGTACCTGCACAGGGAGCAACGATATCGTTTTCCATTTTCATAGCTTCAAGGACAACGATAACATCACCTGCGTTCACGCTGTCACCAACGTTTTTAACAACTGAAAGAATTGCACCGGGCATGGGAGCAATAACGTTTGTGCCGCCTGATACAGGAGCTGCGGGAGCTGCTGCAGGTACTGCTGCGGGAGCCGCTGCAGGAGCAGGAGCTGCTACAGGAGCTGTTGCTTCTGTGATATTTGTTATAACAGCATCAGTTTTTTCAACTTCTACTTCATAGTTTTTTCCGTTAAGAGTTACAACGTATTTCATTTTATTTATCCTCCACTTTTCTGATTGATTTAAAGTTAAGTCTGTTAAGCGGAATGCCGCTCTGGTCGCTTACAATAGCCATAATAACTGCAGCTGTAGGTTCGTCTACATCCACAAGATCAAGTTTACCTGCAGAGTTACCGTCTGCAAGCGGTACTGCGTTTGAAACAGGTGCTGCACTTGCACTTGTTTCCATTGCTGTTTCTTTTACCTCTTTCTTTCCGGAAATGTTATACATAACTTTTGAGAAAACGTAAAGTACAACAGCGATAAGAGCAAGCATTGCAATAACAACTAAAAAACCTGTTAATGCGGTAGGAAGATTTGCCATCACTATATCACCTCTGTTTGGAATATTTAATATTCTGTCTTTAAATTCGTTTCCGATCGAGCAGATATCGGTAATAAATTCCTGGAAGAAATTCATACTTTACCTCCTCAGTCAATCTGCTGGATTGAGTATGAGAATGTTCTTTTCTTCATTTCTTCACGCTTATCAAAGAAAGCTTCAGCCTGCTGGGGGAAAGCAATGTATGAAAGAACATCTTCATCGCTGTGAGCTTTATCGCCGATTTCAGCCTTAGCTTTTTCAAAACCGGGTTCAAGAGTGTCAGCAAAACGAACCTTAAGGGGTTCTTCATCACCAAGAATAAGTTTCTGAACTTTTTCATTGATTGCACCGGGAGCCTTACCGTATTCACCCTTAACATAGTTTTTAATTTCTTTTGAAACGTTCTTGTATCTTTCACCTGCAAGCACGTTTGCTGTAGCCTGAACACCCACCATCTGACTCATAGGAGTTACGAGAGGAGGATAACCAAGGTCTTCACGTACTCTGGGAGTTTCTTCAAGAACTTCTTCAAGTTTGTCAAGTTTTTTCTGTGCAGTAAGCTGAGCAACAAGGTTTGAAAGCATACCGCCGGGAATCTGATAATTAAGAGCATCTGTGCTTGTTGCAAGAACAACGGGGTTGAGGAGTTTTTCATCAAGACATTTTGCTCTGTAGGGTTTGAAGAAATCGTTGATTTCTTTAAGCACATCCATATCAAGGTCAACTTCATAACCCTGCTGTTTAAGTGCATAAGCCATTGTTTCTGTTGCGGGCTGTGCTGTACCGCCTGAGAAACATGAAATAGCTGTATCAATTACGTCAGCACCTGCTTCTACAACCTTCTGAAGAGTAAGTGGACCTAAGCCTGTTGTGCTGTGTGTATGAACAATAACGGGAACTTTTACGTTTTCTTTAAGAGCTTTAACAAGGTCGTAACCATCCTGGGGACCCATAATACCGGCCATATCTTTTACGCAGATTGACTGAACGCCCATTTTTTCCATTTCCTTTGCAAGCTTAACATAAGATTCAAGGTCATGAATGGGGCTTAATGTGTAGCAGATTGTACCTGATGCAATTGCTCCGTTTTTAAGTGTTTCGTCAACAGCTACTTCGATATTTCTGATATCGTTGAGAGCATCAAAGATTCTGATAATATCAATACCGTTTTCAACACTCTTCTTAACAAACATTCTTACCACATCGTCGGGATAGTGTTTGTAACCGAGAAGATTCTGACCTCTGAGGAGCATCTGAAGCTTTGTATTCGGGCAGGCTGCTTTGATTTTTCTGAGTCTTTCCCACGGATCTTCGTTAAGATATCTCAGGCATGAATCGAATGTTGCACCGCCCCAGCATTCAAGTGAATAATAGCCCGCTTTATCAAGTTTGGACAATATAGGTTCAAACTCTGAAAAAGGCATTCTTGTTGCGATGAGAGACTGGTTGGCGTCTCTTAAAATGGTTTCTGTAAACTGTACTTTCATCGTAAAAGTCCTCCTTTAAATTATGCAATTCCGAAGAATGATTTTTTTGTAAAAAACCTTCTTCCCCATTTTACATTAAGTATATGATATGCTATTTTTTGCCAAAAATCAATACTTATTTCTATTTTCTCCCGATTACCATAAAAAATGAAAATTTCATATCGTTTTTTGTTTATTTTTTAACGAAGTCTTGACTGTATCCTGTTAATTCTGTAATATTGTATTGTTGAAAGGAGATACGAAAATGGATTTTAAAACTTTTCTGAAAAACGCATCGGAAGTTATTCCTTCAAAAAGACAGCTTGAGTGGTTCGGTACCGAGTTTTACGGTTTTATTCACTTCGGTGTAAACACTTTCACAGATAAAGAATGGGGCGACGGCACGGAAGACCCCTCTATTTTCAATCCTGAAAAATTCAACGCTGAAAAAATTGTTGAAATCTTTAAAAAAGCAGGGATGAAAGGTCTTGTAATTACCGCAAAGCATCACGACGGCTTCTGCCTGTGGCCCAGTAAATACACCGAACATTCCATAAAAAACAGTCCTTATAAAAACGGAAAAGGCGACATCGTAAAAGAGCTTGCCGATGCCTGCCATAAAAATAATTTCAAATTCGGTTTTTATCTTTCTCCCTGGGACAGAAATTCTTCCCTTTACGGGAGTAATGAGTATAACACATATTATAAAAATCAGCTCACCGAACTTCTTACAGAATACGGTAAAGTTTTCCATGTATGGTTTGACGGTGCCTGCGGAGAAGGTCCTAACGGCAAAAAACAGGAATATGATTTTGACGGATATATAGAACTTATCAGAAAATATCAGCCTGATGCAACAATTTTCAACGACCACGGCCCTGATGTTCGTTGGTGCGGAAATGAATCAGGTAAATCACGTCATAGTGAATGGGCAGTTGTGCCTCACGAGCTGACTTATTTTGCAGAAAAGCAGACAGAAGGTGCTCTTGTTGACGGCGAAATGAAATATATTTATAACACCGACAAAGAGCTTGGCACACTTTCAAATATAATGTTCTCAAGAGGTCTTTCTTTCTGCCCCGGTGAAGTTGATATGTCAATCCGTCCCGGTTGGTTCTATCACGAAAAAGAAGAACCTCATTCTCTGGAAAGGCTGTGGAACACATATCTTAATACAGTAGGCGCAAACTGCTGTTTCCACCTTAATGTGCCACCTACAAAAGAAGGTCTTATTGACCCACGTGATGAAAAACGTCTTTATGAACTCGGGGAAAAAATCAGGAACACTTTCAGTTATGATATAGCGGAAAATGCTGAATTCATACAGAACAATGAAGGTAGCGATTATCAGACAAGTTTTGACCTGAATTTTTACAAAGCAGAAAAATTCAACTGCATTGTACTTGAAGAAGACATTGAAAAAGGTCAGCGGATCGAAAACTTCTCACTCTACACAAAAGACGATTTTGGTAACTATAAAATCCAGTTCTTCGAGGGTACTTGCATCGGACACAAAAAAATCTGTGTTTTTGACACAGAAAAAAGCGACCACGTAAGAATCGACATTGCTTGCGCAAGAGGAAAAGTATATCTCAAGAAACCAAAGGTGTATAAAACAGATGAAAATTAATCCAAATGTTTTGCTTTGTGCGTTAAACTCAAAATTTATCCATTCATGCCTTGCTGTTTATTCACTGAAAAAATATGCAACGGTCAACGGATACCCGAAAGAAAAAATAACAATAAAAGAATTTACAATAAACGACACTCTTGATTTTATTCTGAACGGAATTTATTCGCAGGAATATGATGCGATTGCTTTTTCGGTTTACATCTGGAATTGCGAATATGTTGCAAAGCTCTGCAGAATTATAAAAAAAATAAGCCCCGGAAAAACAATCATTCTTGGCGGACCTGAAGTGTCTTTTATTGACAAACATCCTTTTTTTGATGAAAAAGACTACGATTATATTCTGCGTGGCGAAGGCGAAAAAAGTTTCTTTCACTTTATAACCACAGGGGAAATAACTGATAAAAAAGTTTCTTCTTTTGATGAAATTCCGTTTCCTTATGATGAAGAAAACATTTCACATTTCGAAAACAGAATCGTTTATTATGAAACTTCGAGAGGTTGTCCTTTCTCTTGTGCGTACTGTCTTTCATCTGCAGAAAAAGGTGTACAGTTTCTGCCTCTTGAAAGAGTAAAAAAAGAACTTGTTTTTTTCGCTGAACATTCTGTCCGTCAGGTAAAATTTGTAGACAGAACTTTTAACGCAGACAAAAAACGTGCAACAGAAATCTGGAAATTTATTATTGAAAACCTTGCAGATAAAGAAATGAATTTTCATTTTGAAATAGCTGCTGATTTATTGGACGATAAAACCATTGAGCTGCTTTCAACTGCTCCTGATGGATTAATTCAATTGGAAATCGGCATACAGTCCACAAATGAAAACACCCTTAACATCAACTGCAGAAAAACAGACACTGAGAAAGTTTTATCTAATATCAGAAAACTTCTGAAAAATAAAAACATAAACATTCACACAGATTTAATTGCAGGTTTACCCGGTGAAAGTTTTAACAATTTCAAAAAATCTTTCAACGATGTTTACTCATTAAAATCTCATCAGCTTCAATTGGGATTTCTGAAAATTCTTCACGGCACTCATATGGTGAATCTCTCGAAAGAATATGACTTTCTGTTTTCACCTTACGCACCTTATGAAGTTCTTTCAAATAGAGATATGTCACACGAGGACATTCTTTATCTTAAAAAGTTTGAAGATGTTTTTGAAAAAGTTTATAATTCACAGCGATTCAATTTTTCTTTGAATGAACTTGAAAAACATTTTGAAAATCCTTTTGAAATGTTCGGAAAATTAACATCATTTTTTGAAGAAAAAAATCTGTCTTTCGTTTCTGTTTCAACCAAAGAAATCTACAACATCCTGAGCGAATTTTTCAAAGTAAAAATCAATGAAGAACCTGAAAATTTCGACAGGCTTCTGCTTACTGATTTTTACCTTTCGGAGAAATCAGAGCTTGTCCCCATAAAATTAAAATATCTTTTACCGCTTAACAAGGAAATGGCAGAAAAATCATCTGCAATTCTTCATGAACTCTCTTTACACAAAAAGAAAGGTATTGCTGTAAGGTTTGTGGGAAATGATACTTATATTGTAAACTATGCAGACAGAAACAGTGTTACCGGCAGATTCAGTTACAAAACTTATTCTTCGGAAATTTCCTCAATATAATATCCGTCTTTTTCTTTTTTCAATTTAATAATTATTCTTTTTTCAGCTTCGGGAGCAACTGTGTTTCCGGAGCTGTCTTGTTTATAGTTTTCTCCTCTCAAACAACCTACTGTAAGAATTGCACGATTGCTTTTTACTGCCACACTTTCAAGTGCAGGTGTAAATTCAGGAGAAAAACCTATTATCGGCACTACGTAACATTCTGTATTTTTATCAAAAATAATTGAATATTTTTCATCATCTATACTTTTATTTTCAATCTGCATATTATCTGCAAAAAGTTGACCGATACGTTCTTTTAAATCTTTTGCAGGTATATAGAGTTTTCCGTTTAATGTTTCATATTCTGATTTGTTTTCTGTACTGAGAATTGACCATATACCGAGTTTTATAATTATATCGTTACTGATTTGATCTCCTCTTCTGTATGAAGTAAAATCATTCATAACTACAGGGATATAGTATTCTGAATATCCGTTTATTTCCTTAAAAACGTTTACGCTTTTTGCTGTAACCTCTTCCGCTTTGATTTTGTCTTCTTTTTTATCAACGAAAAAGGAAGCGACCGTTACAGTTATAAGCAGCAAAACGAATATTATAAGATATTGTTTTTTTATTTTAAAATTTATTCTCTTTTTTCTTTTTGCCGGACGTTTTCTTTTATGTCCGAGTACTATTGTAAATCCTATCATAAATTAACTCCCGAAAAATAATCTTACTGTCCATGCAGAGGCAACGAAACTTACGAAATCTGCCGTAAGTGCCGATAAAACAGTATGCCTTGTCTTTTTGATTCCTACAGATCCGAAATAAACAGCTATTGCGTAAAATGTGGTTTCCGTTGCGCCCATCATAACCGATGCAACTCTGCCCTGATATGAATCCGGTCCGTATTCTTTGAGTATCATTTCATACATTGAAAGTGCCCCTCCGCCTGAAATAGGATTAAGTACTGCAAGAGGCATAATTTCTTCAGGTATTCCCGTAAATTTTCCTATCGGTGATAAAAGCGTTACTATTATATCAAGTCCGCCCGATGCTTTCAGCATCCCTACTGCCACCAACAAACCTACTACAGACGGCAATATGTTTTTTACGGTAACAAGTCCGCCTTTTGCACCTTCCAGAAAACAGTCAAAAATTTTTGTACCCCTGTAAATGCCGAAACACATAATAAAAACAATTACAAACGGAATAACGTAGGCACCAAAAATTTTCATACTTTTGCACCTCTTTTTATTTTAATAACTCTATCCGGTTTTTTTGACAGAATTGCTGAAAGTGTTTTTGCAACAAGAATCCCTGACATAAGTGATAATGCTGTACTCACCCATGTGGCAGGCATTATTTCCATGGGTGCAACACTTCCCGCTTGTGTACGGAGCGTTGCAACTGTAGTGGGAATAAGCCTCATAGCCGAAGAATTCATTACAACAAAAACTATCATATCATCTGTTGCTTTTGTTTTATCTCCGTTTTCTTCCTGCATTCTTCTCATCGCCTCAAGACCGAGAGGTGTAGCGGCATTTCCGAGACCTAACAGGTTTGCTGTTATATTCATTGACATCGCTTCCGCTGTTTTTGAATTTTTATCCACATTTTTATAAAGCCGAGAAAAAAGAATTCCCAGACATCTGCTGATGTAAACTGTCAGGCCTGACTTTTCGGCAATTCTCATAATTCCGCCCCACAGACACATCATCCCCGTAAGTCTGATTATAAGATTTACTGCATCAAGAGCCGAATTCATTACAGTATCCGAAAGAGACTGCATATTTCCCGTAAAGATTGCGGAAACAAACGAAAATATTATCATACCACCCCATATATAATTCATCATTTTCTTTCACCTCTTCAGATTAAATATATTTTGAAAAAGACTGATTCATTCCGGCAAAAAAACGTCATATCATCTGCTGTCTGCGAAAATTATTGACATTTTTGTCATTTTATGGTATTATTCCTGCAGAAGGGAGATGTTTGAATGAAGAAAAAAGATACATATTATAACAGCGGACACGTTGATGAAGCAGGCAGAATCGTTCTGCCCAAACCTATGCGTAACAAAATAGGAATAGTTTCTGAAAAAACACCCCTTGAAATTTATTCTGAATCCGACAAGATAATTATAAAAGTTCATACTCCCGGCTGTGTTTTCTGCGGAAATATAGAAAACACTCTTGAACTGAAAAATAAAAGAGTATGTATTGAATGCATCGATAAATTGAATAAAATAAAAGAAATGAACTCATAAATCAGACTCCGTAAGGTAAACATTTTATTATACCTGCGGAGTTTTGTTTTTTGCTGAAAATTTTGTTGTAAAAAATATTAATAATATTTGAAAAACAAAAAAATATATGGTACAATCAATTTTGTAAGAATAAAAACCTTATAAACATTTACGGAGGTATGAAAAAATGGAAAAGAAACTTGTCTACGATATTCATGACAAACCAAAATTCGGACAGATGCTTATTTTTGCACTTCAGCAGGTTCTTGCAATACTTGCAGCAACAATAGCAGTTCCCACAATCATCGGTTTACCCACTCAGATTCCTGCTGCAATTCTCGGTGCAGGTATCGGTACATTGATTTACCAGCTTTTTACTAAATTCAAAAGCCCCGTATTCCTCGGCAGTTCATTTGCATTTCTCAGTTCATTGGGAGTTGCAGTGGCTTACGGTTATTGCGGAATTATCCTTGGTTCTGTTGTTGCAGGCCTTGTATATGTTTTTATTGCATTAATCATTCATTTCACAGGCACAGCTTGGGTGGACAAGCTTATGCCTCCCGTTATTATCGGACCTACAGTTGCACTTATCGGTCTTTCACTTGCAGGTGCAGCAATGGGTGATATCACAAAAGCCAATGCATCAACTCTCTACGGAACAAACAACCTTGTTTCTCTCCTTTGCGGACTTGTTGCATTCATCGTAATTGTCATCTGCTCAACACAGAAAAAACATAAAATGGCTCGCCTTATTCCCTTTATTCTCGGAATTATTGCAGGCTATGCCGTTGCAGCTGTTTTCACACTTATAGGTAAAGCTACGGGCAGCGATTATCTTATGATTATTAACTTCCAGCCCATTATTGATAATTTCATGGCAGCTGACGGTACTTTCAAAGGAATTTCTGCATTTATTGATTACCCACACTTCGCAATTCTTGAAGGTATTAAAGAACTTACATCAGGTAATATTTCTGCTGAAATTCTTGCAGCAAATCCTGAAGCAAAGCTTCTTAATGCAGGCGGTATTGCAGAAGTTGTTATTGCGTTCCTTCCCGTTGCTCTTGTTGTTTTTGCAGAACATATTGCTGACCACAAAAACCTTTCTTCAATTATCGACCGTGACCTTATCAAAGAACCCGGTCTTAAAAGAACACTTCTCGGTGACGGCGTAGGTTCTATTGCCGGTACAGTTTTCGGTATCTGTCCCAACACAACTTACGGCGAAAGCGTTGGCTGCGTTGCAATTACAAGGAATGCATCAGTTGCAACTATCACAACAACTGCTTTTATGTGTATTATCCTTTCTTTTATCAGTCCTCTTATGGCAATTCTTCAGACAATCCCCTCATGTGTAATGGGCGGTGTTTGTCTTACACTCTACGGCTTTATAGCAGTATCAGGTCTTAAGATGTTCAAAGACCTTGACCTGAACGAAAACAAAAACCTCTTTGTTGTTGCATCAATCCTTATTTCAGGTATCGGCGGACTTGTTATCCAGATTCCTTATGCTTTTGCAGCAGACGGTACAATCACAAATACAATCCAGATTACTTCAATCGCAACAGCACTTATTATAGGTATTATCACAAACGCAATTCTCACACGCGTTGAAGGCAAGGAGAGTAAAAAATAATGAAAAATTATGACAACGTAACAATTTTCAGCCATCCGCTTATAAATCACAAAATCGCAATTCTCCGTGACGAAAAAACAAGCATGAAGGAATTCCGCGAGCTTGTTGAAGAAATTACAACACTTATGACTTTTGAGTGCCTTAAAGAGGGTGTGCCCACAACTGAAAAAGAAGTTAAAACACCACTTGAAACATGCACACAGTATGTTGTAAAAGACGATTCAATTGTAATTGTTCCCATACTCCGTGCAGGACTTGGTATGGTAAACGGAATCCATGTACTTTTCCCCTCTGCTAAAGTTGGTCATATCGGACTTTGCAGAAATGAAGAAACACTTGAACCTATGGAATACTATTGCAAGCTTCCTAAAGATATTGAAGAAAAACTTGTTCTTGTAATTGATCCGATGCTTGCAACAGGCGGCAGTGCTTGCGACGCTATTGATAAACTTAAACAGCACGGATGCAGGAATATCAAATTCATGGCTGTTATCGGTGCTCCCGAAGGTGTTTCACGCGTAGCAGAAGCTCATCCCGACGTTCACATTTTCGTTTCAACTCTCGACAGATGTCTGAATGAACACGGATATATTCTTCCCGGTCTGGGAGACGCAGGTGACAGACTTTTCGGTACAAAATAAAATAAATAAATCCCCGAGATGATATTCCTGAAAAAAGGAATAATCTGTCGGGGATTTTTAATTTATATATTCTTATTTCTTTGATTTTTCATCAGACTTAAACTACGGCGTTACCGTAATTGAAAAACAACCAAAGACCGATTCACGCCATCGTATAATTTTATTCCCAGTTTTTCCAAACATCAGGCTGGTAACCAACTGTTGCCTGTTTACCGTTTCTGACAATAGGTGTTTTGAAAATTGCCTGATTCTCAAAAATTTTTTCTTCTTTATCGCTTTCGTTTGCCAGATATTTTATGAAAAGACTCTCATAAAGTTTTGACTTTTCATCTATCATTTCATCAAGACTCATTTTAAGGGCATTTTTAATATTTCTGAATTCGCCCTGACTCATAGGATATTTTGAGATATCAATCATCTGGACTTTTATTCTGCGTTCCTTAAAATATCTTTCTGCCTTTTTTGTATCAAAGCATTTCGGTTTTCCGTAAATCTGTATATTCATAAATAACTCCTCGCTGAAAATATTTTCCTTGATAATTATACTATCAAGTGGTAAAATTGTAAAGAGAAAACATTAAGGACGGAAAGCTATGTCAGTAAAAATTACAATTCCTGAATATGCCGGAACAGCAATGAGAGAACTTGAAGCCAACGGCTTTGAATCTTTCGTTGTGGGCGGTTGCGTCCGTGACAGCATTATGGGCAAAATTGCAAACGACTGGGATATGACAACTTCTGCAGAACCTCAGGAAACTCTCGAAGTTTTCAAAGATTTCCGCACTATTCCCACAGGAATAAAACACGGCACAATTACCGTTTTAATTGACAAGCAGCCTCTTGAAATAACAACCTTTCGCATTGATGGAGAATACACCGACAACCGCCGTCCTGACAGCGTGAATTTCACACGTGATATTGAAAACGATTTGTCACGCAGAGATTTTACCGTAAACGCAATGGCATACAATGAAAAGGATGGAATAGTAGACCTTTTCGGAGGTATGGAAGATATAAAAAACAAAATTATCCGTTGTGTTGGCGACCCGGACACACGATTTAATGAAGATGCTTTGAGAATTATGAGAGCAATCAGATTCTCTGCAACTCTCGGTTTTGAAATTGAAGAAAAAACTGCAGACAGTATAAGACGCAACAAACATCTGCTTAAAAATATTGCCCCCGAAAGAATAAGAGCAGAACTTGAAAAGCTGTTACTCGGCAAAGATGCAGAAAGAATTCTGCTTGAATTTTCCGATGTGATTTTTGAAATTATACCTGAACTCAAAAGCACTTTCGGTCTTACACAAAATTGCCCCTATCATATTTACAATGTGTGGGAGCATATTGTGAAAAGCGTTGCAGTCAGCGAAAAAGATAAATATATCCGCCTTTGTATGCTTTTACATGATATCGGCAAACCGCAGATGAAAACAACTGACGAAAACGGTCAGGACCATTTCAAAGGTCATGCAAAGATAAGTGCTGATATGGCTTTTGAAATTTTAAAAAGACTGCGTTACGACAACAAAACAATTTCTACCGTCACAAAGCTTGTTTTTCACCACGACGACAGAATGTATAACGCGCCACAGAATGTGAAAAAACACGCGTCAAAATACGGCTTTGAATTTTTATATCTGCTCGACAAGGTGTCACGCTCAGATATTCTTGCACAGACTCCCGAAATGGCTGAAAGAATTTCAGACTGCGACAGATACGTGGAAGAACTGAAAAAACTTGAAAAAGAAAAACCTTGTCTCAAAATTTCCGATCTGAAAGTTGACGGAAACGATTTACTTTTGCTGGGATTTAATGGAAAAGAAATCGGCGAAACTTTAGAAAAACTTCTCGATAAAGTTATTAAGAATGAGATAAAAAATTCAAAAGAAGATTTACTCGATTTTCTGAATAAAGGAGAATAAAAATGAAGTATAAAGTTACATCTTTTTTCAAAAAAATAACTGCGGCAATTCTTACATTTTTTATGTCCTTCTGTGCAACACAGACACCGACTCCCACCGAAAGACCTGAAGAAAATTCTGTGACGGATTATGATACTGTTTCTGCAGATTACACACTTGATATTAACGCAAGTGAAAAAACAAAACGTATAAGCGACCTGCTTTTCGGCATTTTCTTTGAAGACATAAACTTCGCTGCAGATGGCGGACTTTATGGAGAAAAAGTTGTAAACCGTTCTTTTGAATATACTGAACTTGCAGAGAATGACCAACTTTATGGTTGGAACAAAGTCGGAAATCCTGAATTGGAAGTCAAAATCGGTGACAAAGAAAACGGTCTTAACATAAATAACACAAACTACATAATTGTGAAATCTTCAACTCCTGCCGGCGTAGAAAACAAAGGTTTCCTTGACGGAATGAGCATAGAAAAAAATGAAAAATACAATCTTTCTCTCTATGCAAAAGGTAACGGAAAAATTACCGTAAATCTTTGCGAAAACGGCAACGTAATTTCAAGCGGAAAAATTGAAGAAATCACAGATGAATGGGAAAAATATGAACTTACTCTTTCTTCCGACAGAGACGCTCATTCCGGAGTTACTCTGCAGGTACTTGTTGAAGGTGAAGTTTGTCTTGATATGATTTCACTTTTCCCTGAAAACACTTTTAAAAACCGTGAAAACGGAATGAGAAACGATTTGGGTAAAATGCTTGAAGAGTTAAAACCTCGTTTCTTACGTTTCCCCGGCGGGTGCGTAATTGAAGGTTACGATGAAGAAACGGCATATGACTGGAAAGATTCAATAGGTGTTGATGAAAACGGTGAGCCGCTTTTATTTAACGGAAAGTACGGTGATGTTGCTGCGAGAAAGCAGGGAATAAATCTCTGGACCAATGTAGCTGCAACTGATGACCCGCTTCCCTGCTTTATGAGTTACGGTCTGGGATTTTTTGAATATTTCCAGCTTGCCGAAGATATTGGTGCTCTGCCCGTACCCGTTATCAATTGCGGACTGTACTGCCAGATGCGTGGCAAAACCGGCATTGATATGAACTCTGACCTTTTTAAGCAGTATGTTCAGGATATGCACGACCTTGTTGAATTCTGCAGAGGCGATGAAAACACAAAATGGGGTAAGGTAAGAGTTTCTCTCGGCCACGAAGAACCTTTCCGATTAAAATATATCTGCATAGGCAATGAAAACGAAGGTGAAGTTTATTTCGAAAGATATAAAGTTTTCCTCGATTCTTTCAACAAAGCAAAAGAGAAAAACCCTCAGCTTTATGAAGGACTTGAACTGATTTATTCTTCAGGCGCTTTTGATGCAACCGGGGGTGCGAATTATCTTCCCTCTTATGCATATGCAAAAGAGTGGTTAGAGAAAAACCCCGACAAAACAATAAATGATTTTGCAGGGGCAACAGACCAGCATTATTATAAGGAGCCTGAATGGTTTCTGAGAAATACAGACTATTACGATGAAGAAAACTACAGACGTTCATCTGATGAAATGACTGATACAATTTACGGCGGTGCAATTCAGGTTTTCCTCGGTGAATATGCGGCAAGATCAAATACTTTAAGAGCTGCTCTTGCAGAAGCCGCTTATATGACAGGCCTTGAAAGAAATGGTGACATCGTAAGAATGGCAGCATATGCCCCTCTTTTCGGTAATCTTACTGCAACACACTGGTCTCCTGATTTAATATGGTTTAATAACCATCAGGTAACAGGTTCAATCAATTATTATATGCAGAAAATATTCTCACTAAATCAGGGTGAATATCTTTACTCCTCCACTCTTAAGGGTGCTGAAATTGAGCAGAAAAATCTGTCAGGCAGAATAGGTGTAGGCACATGGTATACATCTGCAGAATTTGATAATGTTAAAATCATCAATAACGAAACAGGCGAAATTCTCGGCAAAGACAATTTTTCAATTCCTGACTTCTGGTGGAATTGGGAAGATGTAAATAACAGCGATTTTAAAATTAAAAAAGGCAAGCTTATTCATCCCACAACCGATATGAAATATTCCGATACAGGCAATGCCGCATACTTCGGTGAAGAAGAATGGACAAACTACACTTACACTGTAGAAGCCACAAAGCTTGACGGTGAAGAAGGATTTATAATTCCCTTTGCCGTGCAGGATAAAAACAATAATTTCTTCTGGAATTTAGGCGGTTGGGGCAACACTGTTTCCTGCCTGCAGCAGATTGAAAACGGAATAAAAACAGGTCAGATTATAGGCACCGTTAAACCCTTTACTGCAGAAATCGGAAAAACTTACGAACTTAAAGTTGTTGTAAACGGCAGAAACGTAAAATGTTACGTTGACGATGACCTCTACATCGATTACACCACGGGCTCTGACTCTGAAGCAGAAGCATATCAGGTTGTAAGCACAGACAGTACCGGAGATATTATAATTAAACTTGTAAATGTTACAGACTCAAAGAGAACTTTTGCGATTGATATTAACGGAGCAGAGAATATAAATAACACTGCTACAGTCTATCAGGTTAAAGGAACAAGCTTGCAGAATGATAATATTCTGGGAGCAAAAGAAGACTGTATTATGGAAGAATTTTCCGTAGACGGTTTTGGCAGTAATTTTAATTACACTGCACCTCAATATTCCGTAACAGTCATCAGACTTCATACTAAATAAAAAACAACAAAACACCGAGGATTTTTCAACATTTCCTCGGTGTTTATTTTCTATAACAATTATATCATAATTTCCCGTTAATTACAAGACTTGATTTCTCGACTTCCTTGCTTTATATTTAAAGCAAAGGAAGTGATATAATGAATAAAAATTATTCAGAATTTATTTCAACCGATTTGCCTGTAAAATATGTGAAAAAAGTTCCCGTTATACTTCCCGAGAAAACTAAAGCAAAATGGCACAGAGAGCTGATTGAAGTTATACTGTGGCAATTCCCTGATGAAATTGAAAAAATGTATAAAGAAATTAATTTTGAAAAACAACCATCTGATATTACCGAAACTTATATCAAATACATAAAAAAGTTATTGAAGGATAAAAAAGGAATAACAGATGCTTTTAATTCTTATATCAACGATAACACAGAGAAATGGATACTTCACAGCGACAACATTGAAAAAGAAACATTAAAGAATTTTAAAAAACTTGCGACAAAAAGAATCGGCAAAAAACGGACAAAAACAAAAATAAATGCTACAGGTTTTTTTACTCCTTACCCTTATTTTGCCGAAGAAACCTTGCAGAATAATCCCCGGTCTGTTCTTGAGCTTGCCACGGGAGCAGGAGGCGGCACAGCGGCTGTTGCCATTCAAAAAAGTAAAAATACACTGCTTTTTTCTGTAGATATCGGTTTTGACTGCCTTGGAAATGCAATCGGTATCGGTAAATATTTAAAATGTAAAGATACTATTCTTCCTGTGTGCGCAAATTTTTGGTATCTGCCATTTAAAGACGAAAGCTTTGATGCTGTATGTACTTACTGCGGATTTGATGAATCGCGAGAAAATGAAAAAACAATTTCAGAAATTGCACGTGTTCTGAAAAAGAACGGTACTCTTGTTTTCAATT
Source organism: Acutalibacteraceae bacterium (assembly GCA_045632485.1). GTDB lineage: Bacteria > Bacillota > Clostridia > Oscillospirales > Acutalibacteraceae > SIG575. Next base: position 11,893 of record JAZQWT010000003.1, on the reverse strand, counting down.
CAAGAGAAAATGCTTTTATGAGACAGACAAATATTCTGAAGCCATTTGGTTTTACTGAAAAAGAAGCATTTGAGCTTCTTAAAAAATGTCGCCTTTATGCTGATGTTGAAACAACAATAAAAACTTGCGAAAAATATGGTTTTATATTGGAAAAAAGAAAAGATTTTAAAATAAGAGAAAATCTTACATTCTCTGTTGTAACAATGAAAAAAGCCGAGTAAAAACTCGGCTTTTTCTTATGCTTTCACTGCATTTAAAAATTCTCTTATATTTTCAAATTCATATGTGGGTCTGAATTCTGTATCTTTTAAATCTTCTTTTTTTGCCTCACCTGTGAAAACAACTGCCGTTTCCACACCTGCATTGATTCCGCAGGCAATGTCAGTATAAAGTCTGTCTCCTACAACGATTGTTTCATCTATACTGAATCCCGTCATATCTCTGCAGACATCAACAATTTCTCTGTTAGGCTTGCCAACGTAATAGGGTTGTTTCTTCACTGCACATTCAAGCAGATTGCAGATGGCTCCGCAATCAGGAATACTTCCGAATGCAGTAGGGCAACACAAATCAGGATTGGTTGCAAGATATGTTACATCTTTTGTAAGCAGAATTTCGCAGGTAAGTGCCCCCTTCTGATAAGTAAATTCATTATCAAATCCAACGATAACACATTTAATATCATCATCGTTTTCTTCCGTTACATTAAGTCCGTAATCACGGAGCTCCTTCACAAAAGATTTTGTTCCGCATACAAAAATTTTATCATCTGCATGGTTTTCTTTTAAATATTTACACGCTGCAAAAGATGCTGTGATAAAATTGCTTTCGTCTGTTTCTATGTTCCACTTTTTAAATTTTTCAATGTAGTCCTGACGGCTTTTTGTTGAATTATTTGTAATATAAACTGCCTTTCCGCCGATTGAATTTATGTATTCAATCAGTTCAAAGGTGCCGTCGTAAATTGTATTGTCAACCGCTATTGTACCATCAATATCGAATAAAAATAATTTCTTTTTATTTAACATTTTTCCTGCTCCTATTTTTTTATCAGTTTTCTTATAAGTCCCACAATCAAACCAATGACTGCACCGCCTACCAGGCCTATCGCACACGCCCATAACATATTATAGTCATAAATGTTAGCAATAGTAACGGCGATAAGAAGTCCTGCAAGAAAACCTGTTCTTACTGAATTAACTAATTGCTTATCCAAAAAAATCCCTGCCTTTGATGTTTTATTGATTGTAACATAAAAGCAGGGATTTTTCAATCGGTTTTTTAAAGACCAAAGCATTTAATAACTATCGCACTGGCAACCGCCCCGAACAAAGCCCAGATAAATGGTGAAAAAACTGAATAAACTCTCTTTTTGCCTTTTCGCACTTTCGGCGGACTGCCTGTATTTAGAGCAATATGATTAGCTTTTTCATTTATCTTCTTCTCGCTTAGCGATGCGTACTCTGGTTTTACGAAAAACAATACTTTCTCAAAATATTCACACCCGGGTTTTGCTACTTCCACTACCTGATGATTAACTCCCTTTATCATAAAAACACTCTCTTTCTGCAATACTTAAAACTATTTTTGGCAAAATTTTTGAAAATATTCTTTACATAATTCATTGTGGAAAAGTGTGTGGAAAATGTTAAAAACTATGTTGAAAAAATTTCCAAAACCTTGATTCTGTTGACGTTAACTATGTTGAAATGTAATTGTTTAAAACTTTTTTCGACAAAAAATTACCTCTTGACAAATCAGAACAAATGTTCTATTATATAAGAACAAATGTTCGTTTGGTGGTGAGATTTTTGTCAGAAAGAATCGTTTTACATTGTGACCTGAACAATTTTTTCGCATCTGTTGAGTGCTATCTGGACCCATCTTTAAAAGAAAAAAACGTGGCAGTATGCGGAAGTGTTGAAGAAAGGCATGGAATTGTACTTGCAAAAAACGAAAGCGCGAAAAGTTACGGAGTTAAAACAGGAGAAGCCATATGGGAAGCAAAATTAAAATGCCCTGACCTTGTATGCGTTTCTCCTCATTATGATAAATATGTTGAATTCTCAAGAAAAGTAAAAAGTATTTATGATGAATACACCGATATGGTTGAGCCGTTCGGAATTGACGAATGCTGGCTTGATATAACGGGAAGCACTACTCTTTTCGGTGATAAAATGAAAATTGCCGAAGAATTGCGGGAGCGTATAAAAACAGAAATCGGTCTTACTATTTCTGTTGGTGTCAGTTTCAATAAAATTTTTGCAAAGCTGGCAAGCGATATAAAAAAACCTGATGCTGTTACTCTGATTGAGAAAAAAGACATTGAAACAAAAGTGTGGAAAATGCCGTGCAATGACCTTTTCGGTGTGGGCAGACAAACTTCAAAGCAATTTAAGACGTTGGGAATAAAAACCATCGGCGATATTGCAAATACACCGGAAGAAATAATGAAACGCATTTTTGGAAAAAACGGAATTACTTTAAGAAATTACGCAAACGGTATAGATTTTTCACCAGTGCTGCGCGAAACAGAAGTGCCGCCTGTTAAAAGTGTGAGCCGAGGTATTACCTGCAAAAGAGATTTATACTCATATGAAGAAATTTCTCCCATTGTCATTTCTCTCAGTGAAAAGGTTTCCCATTCTTTACGCAAAAACGGATTTCTGGCAACAACAGTTCGCGTGGCAGTCAAGGACAATCGCCTTAATATAAAAGAATTTCAGAAAAAAATAAAAACGCCTGCAAGGGCTGCAGACGTTCTTCATAAAAACGCTATGGAATTAATAAACAGTAATTATTTTTTTCATCTGCCCGTAAGAGCTGTCACCGTTTTTGCCGGAGATCTTGTGGCAGATAAAGCCTGTTATCAGTTATGCCTTGACGAAAATTATGAACAACTTGAAAAACTTGAAAAACTTGATACACAAGTTGACATTCTGAGGGAAAAGTTCGGTTCGGCAATTATTGTCAGAGCTTCCTCTCTTGAACTTTGCGAAAGCAAACGCATAAGATCTGCTTTTCCGTCTTTTAAGCCATTAAACTCCTGACAACCTTTTCGCAATCTTCAGGCGTCATAATTTTCGGAACGGGATAAAGGGGATTACCCTCTTTCAATGCACGTTCAACGATTGTGGGAATATCTTCTTCCTTTATCATATCGAATTTTTCAGGAATTTCCATTCTTCTTTCCATTGCTTTGATTTCAGCAATGAAAGCTTCGGCTTTTTCCTTATCAGTTTTCAAATCCTTGCCGATGCCTGCAAACGAAGCCAGACGTGCAAGAGATTTGTGTACTTTTTCTCCGTAATATTCAAGAACATAAGGAAGAATTACTGCGTTTGCAAGACCGTGAGGCACTCCGTAAAGTCCGCCTAACTGATGGGCAATGCAATGAACGTAACCAACATATGCTCTTGTAAAAGCAACACCTGCACAGAAAGAACCTACAAGCATATTGTTTCTTGCTTCAAGATTTTTTCCGTCATTATATGCTGTTTCGAGATTTTCAAAAATAAGCTTTACGGCTTTTTCTGCGTTTCTTCTTGTTCCTGTAGTATTACTTCCGCCTATGTACGCTTCAATAGCATGTGTAAGTGCATCAAGACCTGTTGTTGATGTAATTTTACCTGGAAGTCCTGTTGTCAGAACAGGGTCAAGAGCAGCATAAAGCGGACGAAGCTTTGCAGAATTCATTGCTGATTTTTCGTGAGTTTCCGAGTCTGTTATAACTGCAGCAATAGTAGTTTCTGAGCCTGTACCTGCAGTTGTAGGAACTGCAATAAGCAGGGGAAGGCGTTTTCTTACATGGAAAAGACCCCTCATCGAATTAATAGACCTTGTAGGGTTAGAAATTCTTGCACCTGCACCTTTTGCGCAGTCCATCGGCGAACCGCCACCAAAAGCAATAATCGCTTCACACTTGTTTTTTAAGTAACAATCTTTTGCTTTTTCAACATTTTCAATTGTGGGATTAGGCTGAACATCGCTGAAAACCGCTACCTTGATTTTATCCTCCTCAATTTTCTTTACAAGCCCGTCTATAAGACCAAGGCTTTTGAGCATACTATCGGTAATAATAAGAACACTTTTTATATTTTTGTTTTTAAGTACATCTGAAATTTCAAGAACACTGTTTTCGCCTGACATTACCTTGGGCTGAGACCAGTCCAGAAACAAACTTCCTATTCTGAGACAAAACTGGTAACCTCTGCAAAACAATTTATTATTTCTGATCAAAATAAACACCTCCGCAATATGTGTATATTATGACACAAACAGGAAAAATTTTCAAGGAAATATCTTAAAAAATATTAATTGAATATTTTTATTCTCTGTATTATAATACTAATAAGGCGGTGATTGCATGTCTAAAAAAATAAAATTTTCACCAAAAGGCTTTTTAGATTTTTTCGGCAAGACAATTTTTGATATTGCCAATAATCAGAATCATACTCTGGAATTAAACGGATACGTGTATAAATCAGAAAAACTACCTGAAGAATTTAACGGATTCAGAATTATTCATCTTTCTGATTTGCACAACTGTGTTTACGGTTATGAAGCAGATGAGTTGATTAGAATTGTAAAGAGAAATAAACCTGACATTATTGTAATCACAGGCGACTCTTTTGACTCAAGAAGAAGGCAGTATTTTGATTCACTTGATATAATAAAAAAACTGACAGAAATTGAAATGGTTTTATACGTAACAGGCAATCACGAAGAACTTTCGCCCGATCTGAAAGAGATTTTTCTTAATGAAATCAAAAGTTACGGTGTTCAGGTTCTTGATTGCGACGGAATTGAAATAAATCGCGGGGGTTCTTCGATTTTTATAAACGGAATAGCCGACTTTACTTCTTTTGCTGTAAAATATGATTTACTGGAAAAGGCTATTGCTAAAAATCTCGACTGCGAAGACCTTGAGCTTTTAAAAGACAGTTTCTGCGAAAAACTCAGAAATTTTGCACAGACAAAACCTGATGGTTTCAACATTTTACTTTCCCACAGACCTGAAATGTTTGATGCTTATGCAGAAAACGGATACGACCTTGTTTTTTGCGGCCATGCACACGGCGGTCAGTTCAGAATTCCGCCAATCGGTCCCATATATTCTCCCGGTCAGGGGTTTTTGCCAAAATTCAGTGAAGGTCCACATACGAAAGAAAATACAACTATGATTGTAAGCCGCGGTCTCGGCAACAGCTCTTTCCCATTGAGAATCAATAACCGTCCCCAGATTCTCATCACAGAACTCAGAAGGTAATATAACACCTCCGTCCTGAATAAAATTTCAAGACGGAGGTGTTTTTTTGAAAAAAATTTTTGCAGCTTCAGTTTTATTTTTTATATTCTTACTTTCAGGATGTGTACAGAAAGACCTGATTGATATTTATTTGTTTTCAGAAAGATTTTCAAAACACAGCGAAAACTTTGAAATCAACACATCTTCTTTGATAGCTGAAGAAGAAAATTATGAGTTGATTTTTCCTGTGAATTTTTCAGACAAATTCTTGCTTACAGTACGCACTGATAAAAAAACCTCACTTATAACTTCTTTGAGTGTGTTGTATGCATATGGCGAAAAAAAATCAATAACTGATAAAGATTTTTTCTTTCTGAAAGAACTTATTGACTCTACCGTCAGAGCTTTCACCAATTATGAAATCACCGATGATATTTTCAAAAATCTCTCTATTATAAACAAAGAAAGCATTACACAAAACACACATCGGCATTTTGAAAAAGATACTTATAAATTTTCTCTTGTTGCAAATGATGTGGGAATTTACTTTTCTGCATTGACCGAAAGACGATAAAAAATCGGTTGAGGAAACTCAACCGATTTTAATTTCAATTTATTATATTGCTTACCAACCGAAGTCTGAGTAAGTAACTGTTGTTGATGCAGCAAGAGTTGCTGATGAACCGTAAACTTTTGAAATTTCAGCACTTGCATCCCAAGAGATAACGAGTTTCTGGATTTCGCCTGTTGCAGCGTCAATTGTAGCAACTACTTTACCGTTGTTTGATTTTTCATACATTGTAAGGCCGCTTGCGATATCATCAAGTGCATCATAAACGATAGCTGCTGTCTTATGGTCAAAACCGCTTCTGTCTGTGTTACCTGCACAGATACCTGATTTGTCGATAGGAGAATTTGTTTTTGTGTTTTTGCCGCCTTCTGTCTGGCTTGTACCTGCTTTTACATTAATTGTGATAACATAATTGTTACCCTGTTTAACAGCTTTTGCTGATGAAACATCACCTGCTGTAAGTGTGCTCTTTCTGAGGTAATCGCCACACTGGTCGTCGTTTGTATTTGTGCCTTTAGCAACTTTTTCACTGAATTTATTTTCAGCACCGATACCAAGGAATTTGAAAACTTCACCTTTGAATGCTGAAAGAACAGCACCTGCACTGTAACCCTTGTCTACAGCCTGTCTTGTTTTCTGGTAACCGGGTTTCTTAGAAACTACCTTAGCTGTTGCATCCTGGTAGTATTTGAGAACTTCTGCTGTTGACCATTTTGAAGGATCTTCTTCTTTTGCAGGTTTATCTTCTTTATCTTCTTTGTCTTCTTCTTTTTCGTCAGCTTCTGTTTCGCCTTCTTCAGTAGCTTCTTCTGTTTCGCCTTCTGCATCACCTGCAACATCCTGAGCTACAGTTGTTTCTTCAGGTGCCACAGTTGTCTCTTCTTCGCCTTTGCCGCCACAAGCTGCAAGTGAAAGAAGCATTACACCCGCCATAAGCAAAGCTAATAATTTTTTCATTTTTTTACCTCTTTTCTTTTAATTTATTTGTACTAATGCTGTTGCATTTCTGAGATTAATTGTCTGACCTGTCGCAACAATTGAATCTATTGTTACCTGGTCAGATTTTGAACGTCCTACAGAAAGAATACCATTGGGATTATTTGCAGTTTTGATGAAATCCTGACTGAGGAAAATCTGTCCGCTTGTATTTTTTACATTTTCTTTTACTTTAAGCTTGAAGGTAACAATTGTTTCCTCACTGTCAAGGGTGGTCATAACTGTTCCCTGAGAAGGTGTTGCAGTCCATGTTGCAAATGCAATTTTATAATTTGCCTTTGTAGTTTCACTCGTCCATTTATTAGGATTGGATGTTCGTGTATACATTGCATCGGGAGATTTCCAGTTACCGTTTGTTTCATATCCGTTTGCTTTAAGTGAGCCTGTAAAATTGAGGAATGATGCAATATTACCTGAATCAGTACCAACAATTTCATATACTCTTGAATCATAAATTACAGGAAGAGAAACAGCAACAATCTTATAGTTTGTTTTAAGTTTTACGCTTACTGTAATAATATCGCCTGCAGAAGCACTTGTCTTATCTGTTACTATTCTGAAATCAGCTGTATACTGGCTTTCGCCTGCAGGAACAGTGCTCTGTGGTACTGTTGTTGAAGGTCTTGTAGTTGTTGGGGTAGTAACATTCTGTGACTGGTTTGTTGTTGTCGGTTTTGTAGTTGTTGTAGTGGGAAGAGTTGTGGGAACTGTTGCTGTTGTCTTTGATTCTTCAGGCTGTTTGCCTTTGCTTACAACAATTGTCACTTCTGTCTGTGCGCTTACTACAGTACCTTTGGGTATGCTCTGAGAAATCACAAGACCTGATGCAACTTTATCACTGAACACTTCTTTAATTTTAACTTTCAGACCAAGATTTTCAAGAGTTGTTTTTGCCTGCATTCTTGTTGCAAGTTTAACAGAAGGCATAGTGATTTTTGCTTCGCTTGCTTTACCCTTACTGATAACAACATTAATTACTGAATCGGTTTTTGTTTCTGTTCCGGCAGCAGGAGTCTGAGACATAATAGCTCCCTTTTTCACTGTGTCGCTATATTCTTCACCTGAAATCATTACATAGAAATTGCCTTTAAGTACTTCTCTTGCCTGAATAAGTGTCTTTCCTTTAATATCAGGAACTTTTACTAACTTGTCAGATTCTTTTTTTATATTTTTGGCAACAGTAATTGTAATTACAGTACCTGTTTTTGCCTTGCCTGTTTTGCTCTGTTCAAGCACTGAACCGTCTGCAAATTCATCTGTCTCTTCTTCAATAATTTCTACCTTGAAGCCCAGACTCTGCAATGCTTTGACTGCAAGGTCTCTCTGATAATTCACTACATTGGGAATTTCATGGTCAACAGGTTTTTCGCTTATTACAACACTTACCGTTTCACCTTTTTTTATTTTTTCACCGCTTGCAGGTGATTGCTTAAGTACTGTATTTTCATCAACCTTATCGTTGATTTCTTTCTGAGTTATGCTGAAAGATAAACCGGCTTCTTCAATAATCGCCTGAGCTTCTTCTGCAGACAAATTGATAATTGAAGGAACCTCTACAGATTTTGATCCTATAACACCTGTCAGAAAAAGTGTTGTCACAATAATTGCAGCAACCAATATTCCTATAACAGGTATCGCCCACTTGGGGAGGTTCAATTTGTTTTCATTCATATAAACATCTCCTTTATGAGAAAGTATAACAGATTTTGAAATAAATTACAATATCTACTTTTTGGAAAGAGTGTATCTCTGATTAATCTTTAGATGACACCTCTCAGATACAAACCTCTTGTAAATTTTCCTTCCGGTTTTTCTTTGTGCAGATATTTTGATATTATTTTTCTGCATTCATCTTTTGTTTCCTTTGTAAACTTAAGTACAAAAAAGTCCGTGTTTTCAAAAGCCGGAAGTTCATCACACATATATATGGGAACGCTGTTTAAAATTTCACTGCAGCCTGATGAACAGTCAATCTGAAAAGCAAAACCTTTTCTGTCAACAAGTTCACCGTTTTTTCTGCATTTATCACAGGACGACGAGTTTACCATAGGACAGTTTCTTGTCAGCATCAGCGGTAATTTTCCGTAACAGATAACTCCTGTTTTTATATCACCTTTCAGTTTATTTATCTGTGACACTGTCATTTCAGGTGACAATACCGCTTCATCTGCAAAATGTTTTTTCCACACATCAAGTGAAGAACTGTTAAAAATATTTGAACCGAAAGAAGCTGTGATTTCCGCACCCAGTTTTTTGGCAATTACTGCTCCGTCAATAGTCGGGCAGAAAAATCTTTTTACTCCAAGACCTGAAAGTTTTTCTGCTTTTCTTTCAACATTTTCATGATTACCGAAAATTCCTCTCGGCATTTCCGCAAAAACTTTTCTTCCTTCTTTCAATAATTTCTCAAAAACTTTTTCTGAAATATTCAGCGGTAAAACAATTGAAAATTCATCAGATAAATTTTCAGGGATCTGTTCTTCCTGAGAAAAAATAAGATATGTATTTTTCTTATTTGTTTTTAATTTTTTATTCAGATTTTCAGAAGAAATTTCCTCTTTCTTTTTGTCAGTTGCAGGTGTATTTTTAATTAAAATTTCTTCTGCAATTTTTTCTGCAACTTCTCTTCGGAGTTTGTTTATGGCCGATATGGGAACTGATAAACCTGTGGCGATATCTGCTTTGATTTCACTGGCATAGAACTGTGTTCCGCCAAGCTTTGAGAGTTGCTCTTTAATATCATCGTAAGTAATTTCTCTTTTTATTGCCTTTTCTGCAATGCAATCTGAAATTACGTTCACACGTATTCCTTCACATTTTCCGCAAAGCGAAATTTTTTCGTTTTCTCTCATAAAAAACTCAAAATCTGTTCTGAAACGTGGTTTTTCTTTTTCATATAGCTGTGCAAGCTCACCCAACACATCTTTAGCCGCCACAACATCATCTTTAACTCGTGTGCCGAACATCTCTTTGCCTCTGCGGTCACTATAATATCCGTCAGTAAACCCTGAACGCGAGAAAACCGCTTTCAATGCTTTATCAATTTTTTTGTCATTTATACCGTCAAGTGCATTTCTGCAGGATGTAACTGCAGCTGCAACATATTCGGGTCGTTTCATTCTGCCTTCAATTTTAAACGATGCAATTCCCATTTCATCAAGTTCTTTGAGATACGGAACAAGTGAATTATCTTTTAGACTTAAATCACAACCGCCTGTACCATCTGAGCTGAAAGGCAATCTGCATGGCTGTGCACAAAGACCTCTGTTTCCGCTTCTTGAACCAAGCATTGCACTCATATAACACTGACCGGAAACAGACATACACAAAGCTCCGTGAACAAAAACTTCAAGTTCAATATTTGTATTTTCACTTAAATATTTTATTTCTTCACGGGAAAGTTCGCGAGGTATAACTGCTCTTGTAAAGCCAAGACTCTCCAAAAAATTTATTCCCTCTGCTGTTTGCACAGACATCTGCGTTGAAGCATGAAGATGACTTGCTGGAGCAAGTTTTTTTATTTTTTCAACAAGTGATAAATCCTGAACGATAAATGCATCTATGCCGATTTCTCCACAATAAAAAATCAGCTCTTCTGCTTTTTTCTGTTCATCATCAGAAATAATTGTATTAAGAGTAAGGTAAACTTTAACATTTCTTTCGTGGCAGTATTTTACTGCTTCTTTCAGAGATTCTCTGTCAAAGTTTTTGGCGTTTCCGCGGGCATTGAAACTTTCAGCACCGAGATATACGGCATCTGCCGAACATCTTACGGCAGCAATCAAAGCGTCAAAAGAACCTGCCGGAGCTAAAATTTCACTCATCTTATTTTCCTGCTTTTGCTTTAAGTTTTTCTATTTCAGCTTTTAATTTTTCATTTTCTTTTCTCACAAGCTCAAAGTTAAGCTTTGAGTCCTCGGCATCTGAAAGATAGCCTGAAAGCTGTGAACGCAAAGCTTCAATGCTTTTTTCTGATTTCTTTGCATTATCTGCATATTCAAGTGCAGTAAGCACTGCTGCCTGAGCAAAAGTCACTCTTTTGCTTGCTGAAAGAATTTCGTTCATTTTTCCGTCGATTTCCAGACCAAGCTGTCTTACTTCATCAATAGAACTGTCTGTTGCGATAGGAAAATCCTGTCCGCAAATGTGAAGCACTACTCTGTTTCTTTTCATATCTTTCATCTCTTTCCTTAAAAAATTGTCACCTATTGTATTATACTATATATTTCGCACAGAATAAAGAGGTAAAATATATTTTTAAAAATTATCGATATTTTTTAATATTTCCGATAATATACATTAAAAAATATAGCTCTTACTATTGAATTTTCTTCATTTTTAGTGTAAAATATACAATAGATTCATCAAAACAGGTGTTTTTTTAATAAATTTTTGGAGGAATAGTATGAAATACACCCTTACAAAGAAGCAAGCACAGGAAATGATCACCAATAATCTCTCTCATTTTTTTGGTGTAACTCCCGAAGATGCGACTTATGAACAGTTTTACAAAGCAGTTGCAATGATTACAAGAGAAATGATGCGCAACGGCAGAAAAGAATTTGAAGAAGTGGCTGATAAGGCAAATGCCAAAAGAGTTTACTATCTTTCAATGGAATTCCTTATGGGCCGTTCACTGAAAAATACTCTTTACAACCTTAATCTTACAAAAACTTTTGCATCTGCACTCAAAGAGTTCGGAATTGTAATTGATAAACTCTATGATTGTGAGCCTGATGCAGGCCTTGGTAACGGCGGTCTCGGCAGACTTGCTGCCTGCTACCTTGACGGTCTTGCAACTCAGGGTTATCCTGCAATGGGTTATTCAATCCTTTATGAATTCGGTATTTTCAAACAGTTTATTGTTGACGGCTGGCAGAACGAACTTCCCGATAACTGGCTTCCCGGTGGTGAAGTGTGGCTTGTACAGAGAGATTCTTCATCTGTAAATATAGACTTCGGCGGTGATGTTATCGATACATGGGATAACCAGTATCATCACGTTGAAATTGTAAATTCAACTAAAATAAAAGCTGTACCTTACGATATGTACGTTGCAGGTAAAGACGGAAAAGGTA
>JAZQWT010000002.1:0-2276 GCA_045632485.1 Acutalibacteraceae bacterium | reverse complement strand
AAAGTATTTGATACTATTGAAGTGGGAGATGAAATAAAGAAAACGGACAAAATCCTGACACAAAACGGTTTTGTAAGACAGAACAAAAATTATGCTGATTACATAGATGATTGCTATATGCCGTTCTGGGTAGACGATTATCTGTCAGAAAAGAATCTAGAAAATATTAAAGAAGATAAATATTCGATATACTGTCATACAACTGAACAGGAATACAAAGATCTTATCAGTTATGTAGTTGTTTCTTATGATGTTAACGGCAGAATTAATTATAAATTGTTTGTTCCTGATGTTAAAGATATAGGACATATCAGCTATCTGAATTATAATCACGGAGCAGAAATGACAGATTTATCTGAAAATCTTCAGCAAGGCGACGATGTTAAAAATGTTCTTGATTTTATAAGAACTACAGGTGCTCATATTATTGAAGATGAAATAAAAAAAGAGAAAAACATAATTAATACTTATAAGATTTATTTTAGTTGTTACTATCCTCTTGAACCGGATTTATTTGATCTGATATTCAACAATTTTGATGAAGAAAAATATGAATATGAAATTGAAATAATTTCTGAAAACGGAGTTATAAAGGATTTTGAAGTAAAGGATGAGGTGGGTACAGAATGAAACCGTTTTACGGAATAGACAATACAATAAATGCTGACAACGAAAAAGAAAACGGTGATGAATTTTTAATTCAGAAGCCTGACGAAAAATTGTACAAGGAGTATGACAACGCGGTTAATGGTATTCTGGCAAAATTAAGCCAAAGATTCAGATTGCCGTTTGTACTAAAAGTGTTTCAATATCTTTTTTGTTTTACAGGATTTATATTTTTAAGCGTTCTGGCTGAAATCGGGATTTCTTCCGAAGTAAAGGGTCAGGCTTTTAACACGATTGTAATGCAGATGATTTGTGTGATTGTACTTTGTGCATCTGGTTTTTTATTTTTGCATTTTGCAGTTAAAAAGTTAAAGAAAAAAGAAGAAGATAAAGATGAAACGGATTTGCAGAGCAGACGAGTGCAGTCTTTGTTGAGGCAGATTTTAAATAATCTGGAGGTTCCTGCAGATGCTTTGGAAATTGATGTGCTTTCGTTTAATTATGAGCAGAAAAATGGTGAGATAAAAATTGATAAGTGCGGAATGTCTGTGCCTTTGTTTAATCCTATGAGTTTTCATATTTACAATGATGAAGAAAATTTTTATCTTGTTTGCGATTCGGGGAAGTATGCTTTTAAACTTTCTTCAATAAAAAATCTTCACAGAATTGAACATAAAAATGCATTGTTTTTCTGGAATAAAAATATACCCTGCAACGAAGGTGAATATAAAAAGTACAAAATGCGTGAGGATGAATTCGGAAACATCCGTTGCAAGGCATATTATATTCTTGAAGTTGAAAAAGACGGCGAAGAGTGGGGGATATATTTTCCTGAATATGAAACGGAAATAATGAAAAATGTTGCAGGAAAGTTTATTTTTGAATAGAGTTATTTCTTGTTTTCGGACTTAAATAGTGATATAATGTAAAAAAACTGTATAATTAAAACCGAAAAGAGGTAAGGATTATGTTCAAGACACTTTATAAACTTCCCTATACGATTTTAAGAAAAACAATCTTTTTTCTTGTTGCAGGCATTATGTGTTTAAGCACATTCAGTCCGCCTGTTTTTGAAGAGCCAAAGGTTCTTAATGAAAATACGGGAGATTATTTTCTTCCCGATTACGGCAATACTCTTGTTTCCTGCCACAGAAGCGGTAAGGGTGCTGCTCCCGAAAATACGCTTATGGCAATCAAATCCAATCTTGTTTATGCAGAAACCGGTTCTGCGATAATTGAAATGGATGTTCAGCTTACAAAGGACGGAGAAATTGTTCTTTATCACAGCCTTTCTCTTGACGAAGAAAGCAACAGTGCAGAGCATTTCGGCAAAGAAGGCATACCTGTTTTTATGAAAACATATGAAGAACTCCGCAACCTCAATATGGGCGAGAATTTCAAGTCAGGCGACAGTTATCCTTACAGAGGCTTGCGCGGAGACGATATTCCAGATGACATAAGAATCACTGCCCTGAAAGACGTATTTGCCTGTGTGGAAACTGAAGCACCCGGCAAATACAGATATATTATTGAGGTTAAATATCCCCGCCCGTGGGCGTCGGAAATTGTTGACGGAATTTACGCGCTTATGCAGGAATACAATATGGCAGACAGAGTGATTGTGGCAAGCTTCTGGCCTGATGTGTCCTGGTATATTGACGATAATTATG
>JAZQWT010000001.1:0-26968 GCA_045632485.1 Acutalibacteraceae bacterium | reverse complement strand
TTCATCTTCAACAGAATCAACAAGCTCCCTGTACTGATTTTCAAGACGCATAGCTGTGTTCCAACCGGATGTAACATTTTCAAAAGAATCTCTAACCGGTCTGCCGAGCAAATCGAAATAAACACTGAAACGAGTGTCTATACTGTCAAGAGATACAACATAAGCGTAGTAACCTGAACTCTTTAAATCATAACCTATTTCTTCAATCTTAAGATTGTAATCTGAATATTTTTCTGCTATATAATCATCTGCTGATTTCTTTGACAAAAGATATGATACGGGATTGCCGAAAAATGCACATATAAAATACAGTACTACACACAAAAAAATCACACTAAAAGAAATAAGTGAAATTTTTACTGTCTTCTTTTTCATAATTTTTACATCTCCTTTTTTTCAAATCTTTCAAGAAAGGAATGAAATTCATCATTTATCTTATACTCAACAAGTGTATCAACATTTGCATTATGTATTGAACGGAAAATATTGATTTCAATGTTTGGATTTACTCTTTTCATGCTTTTAATCAGATCTTTGATTTCCTGACGTTTGGAAAGACCTTCTTTGTTCTCATTTGTTTTATAGTCTTCCGTAAATCTACAGGCACATCTGATAAACTCAAGATTATTATATTTAGACCAGGCAATAATTGCGTCTTCTTTTATGCAATACATCGGTCTTATAAGCTCCATACCCTCGTAATTAGTACTTTTAAGACGAGGAAGCATTGCCTGAATCTGTGAGCCGTAAAACATACCCATAACAGTTGTTTCAATAACATCACTCATATGATGACCAAGTGCAATTTTATTACAACCAAGCTCTTTTGCTCGTGAGTACAGATACCCTCTTCTCATTCTTGCACAGAGATAACAGGGATTCTGCTCAATATTCACAACAACATTGAAAATTTCAGAATTGAAAACATCAATGGGAATGTTAAGAATTTTTGCATTTTCTTCAATTCGTTGTCTGTTTTCAGCATTGTAACCCGGATCCATTACTATATATTCAAGTTCAAACGGCACTTCGCTGTAACGCTGAAGCATACGCATCAAAACAGCAAGAATCATCGAATCCTTGCCACCTGAAATACAAACAGCAATTTTGTCTCCGCCTTGTATAAGCTGATATTTTTTTACAGCCTCAACAAAGGGATTCCAAATTGTTTTTCTGTAAGTTTTTGAAATTGAACGCTCTGCAATCTGCCACGCTTCAAGTTCTCTTTTCATTTCAACCACCAAAACCGATTAAATCTTTTACTACTTCCCCGGCCATTATAAGTCCCATAACGGACGGTACAAAAGAAAGACTACCCGGAATTGACCTTTTTTCAGAAGAATCATCAATCAATTCCTCTTTACGTGTGGGCAATTCCTGTGAATAAACAACCTTAAGCTTTTTAACACTGTTTTCGCGACATAATTTTCGCATTGCCTTCGCAAGAGGACAACCTGATGTTTTATAAATGTCTGTAACCTCAAACTGTGTCGGGTCAGTTTTATTACCTGCTCCCATAGCAGAAATTAAAGGAATATTCAGCTTGTCCGTAACAACAGCAAGTGCCAGTTTACCGCTTACAGTATCAATAGCGTCAACAATATAATCATACTTTTCAAAATCAAATTCATTTTCTTTTTCTTTCAGAAAGAAGCAATTATATGTATTGACAATAATATCAGGATTGATATCCAGCAATCTTTCCCTCATAACATCAACCTTGTATCTGCCAACTGTACTGTTAAGAGCAATTATCTGACGGTTTATGTTAGAAAGCGACACAGTATCATTATCAACAATATCAAGTGCACCTACACCACTTCTTGCCAGTGCCTCACAGACATAACCGCCTACACCACCGACACCAAAAACAGCTACTCTTGATTTTTTAAGTATTTCTAATGATTCTGAGCCAAAAATTATATTCTGTCTTGAAAAAATCTCATTCATCAGATATCAACTTCTTCTCTTTCTTCTATGCATACAGTTTCAGTAAAAAACTCTTTAGGATTTTTTTCATCAATTTCAATTATTCTCCCGCCGCGACGCCAACCGTAAGTCATAAAACCACCGCAGATTGTCTGACAGAGTTTAATTCCATCTTTTTCAACAATAAAATCATTAACATGATCGTGTCCGCAGAAAAGAGCCAACACATCTCCTTGCGATTTGAATGCATCAAATTCACCGTCATAACGGCTTTCGGGTGGACTTGGACTTTCATTAAGTTCGCCTGTTGCGTTTTCAGGAAGAATATAATATTTACCATTACCGCATTTAATTGCATTTGGCGTAGTTTCATCAACTTCAAGAAAAGCATCATGAACTTCAGGCACACAAATATGCTGAAAAGCAAAAGAATAAACAGGTTTTCCACCATTCTCAGCTTTTAATTTATCAGATTTTTTTCTATACCAATCAAGCTGACTTTTATGTACACAATCATAACCTGTACCCTTGATTCCGTCAAGATAGTCATTAGAGTCAAACATCCACAGATTGAATGCGGTTCTTTTACCGTCAGAAGAAAGAATTGGCAGACTATAATTTCCGCAACCATACATTTCTTCTTCATTGTACACTCCGCGGAAATTTTCGTACTCCATAAATATTCTCATCTGAAACTCTTTATGAGTGTTTCTTTCACCATCATGATTACCGAAAACAATAGCAAGCGGAAGATTATATTTACCTATAGTTTTATAAATCCTTCTGATTGTTTTTGCTGCATAATCATATGTAATCAGTTCATAGTTACTACTTACATTATCACCGGTAAACACAACTAAATCAGGATTTGTTCGTTTAATACATTCTTCGAAAAGATTGAGTGTATCCGCAATCTGTTGTTTAGTCAACCCTATTGGCTGTTCTTCTTCCATAAGTTCATGTACAAGATGAACATCGGTTAAATGTAAAATCCTGAATTTACCGTCTTTATTGAATTTTAACGGATTCTGTGACTTCCTTTCAGTATAAAGAAAAGGACCGCCCACAGCGCAGATAAACGGAAAAGTAAGCGTTTTTAATATATACGACAATATTTTACTTTTCATATGTAACCTCCTTCTAAAAAAGCGGAGCCACGGTTATGTAGCTCCGCCAAGTCCAAAGCTCACGCTTAAAGCTTTATCGATTCTGTCCATATCAAAATCGTCAAGATTGCCCATACGTTCTTTAAGTCTGCGTTTATCAAGAGTTCTCACCTGTTCAAGTAAAACTATTGAATCTTTTGCCAGTCCGCATCCGTCTGCATTTACACGTATGTGAGTAGGTAAACTGTTTTTATATTTCTGACTTGTAATTGCCGCTGCAATTACTGTAGGGCTGTATTTATTTCCGATATCATTCTGGACAATTAAAACAGGTCTTATACCGCCTTGCTCAGAGCCCACAACAGGACTCAGATCAGCGTAATATATGTCTCCCCGTTTTATCATCATTTTTATCACTCTCCATAAATAACATTGACAATAATATCTTTGCCAATATTTTTCGAAAATAAACATCAGTTCAGAATTTCGGGGAGAAAATTATGAACCAAAACTCGTCCTCGGAACATTATATGTTAAAAAATCAAAACTGACATTATTTATGGAGATTAAATTAAATTAATACCAGAGCCAACCAAAAAGAAATATTATAATAATCCACTGCCACCATGTATATTTTACTGTAACTTCAGCATTATAACGTGTTTTTCCGTCTCTGGAAACACCTGCTACATATGTTTTACCGGTTTTTAAAGCCTCAAGTGTCTGACCATCTCCATCAATAGCAACATTCACAACACTTGTATCTGCTGAAAGAAATTCATATCCGTTTAAATCTGAAAATACAGCTTTAACATCACTTTTTGATTTATAATCTAATTCAATATTATAATCCGCCGGAGATTTCTCAACCTCTGTGCCAAAAACAACAGCCTGTGACAAATCAAATGTCTGTCCATAGGAAGCAATAACTCTATCACCTAATGTTGCACCGCCATGAGCCGCATAGATGCCACTTCTCATGCTGTCATTTTCGCCTTTAAGATAAACAGGATCAATGCCCAGGAAGCCTTCACCATCTCTTGGTGCATTGTTTTTCATTTTGAAGCTGATTGTATAAAGTTTCTCAAACTCGTTAAGAGTTGTTGTGGGTGTGTTTACACCCTGAGATGAAAGCGAAGGAAGCCATGTAATACCAACAAAAACAAGTTTATACTGCCTTGCCATCTCTCTTGAATAACTTTGATGATACATTGCAAGGGGTGAATTAGTAGTCTGATTTAAAGCAACAGGCATCCTTGTTGCTTTTTTCACAGCTGCGCCGTTTGATGTGTCAAGTTCATAATAATTTGCATCATAAACAATCATTGTGTTTACATTGATTACGGGATAATCAGTTTTTGCACTTACAGTAACTGTAAATTTATCACCAGGTCTGATATCAGTTATGTTTGATGTCAATTTGATGTATGCAGTATAATCTTTTTCAGCTGCAAATGTAAGCATAGAAAGTGCTGAAAGTGCAAAAACTACTGACATAACAATCGCTAACGCTTTTGTGAAATTTTTAATAGTTTTTTTCATAAAAATACCTCCTGTTATACTTTCGTATAAAATATTTCAAGAATGGTTTCATAAACCGATTCTTTATTTAACCTATACTCGGGGAAAGATTCAGTACTTACATATTCACCGGCAAGCGAAGTTACTTTTGAAATCTGCACAGAATCTGAAATCAATTCACCGGCAACATAGACTGCACTTGACAATGAAATATCGGTAACAGAATATTGCTTTGCTGTATTGTACAATGTCGTAATTATACCAATATCCTCTTTTGCAAGAGATAAAGTCTTTGATGCAAAAGCTTTTATATATTGAATCTGACGTTTTCGGCGTAATGTATCTGAATCAATTTTTGAACGGTCACGTCTTGTAACATAAAAACGTGCATCTGTACCGGTTAAATGAAGTTTTTCACCTTTAACAAACTGTCCTATGGTTTCGAGTGATGTTAATTCAATACCACCTACTGCTGCATTAAGAGCATCAACACCTCTCACTCTCAATGAAAAATATGAATCAATAGGCACACCAAGCAAAACTCGTTCAATAGATTTTATGACATTTTCACAACTGGACACGCCACCATCGCCATAAGCAAAAGAAAGACAAATCTGCATTTCTTCAGTGCGAGCAAACTTACCGCTTGATGAGTAAATATCCACATCAGCAACAGTATCCCTGGGCACTGTAATAATTGATACTGTACCTGCCTTTGTATCATAGGCCAACACCATAATAGTATCAGCCTGACCGGCAACACCATGCTCATCACTAATATTGACACTCACACTTTTATCATCAATACCAAGAAAAGCAGCAGTAATTATATCTTCATTATAAACATATTTTTCGCCTTTATATTCAACTGTTTTACCACTGTCATCAAAAGCTACAGCATTATCCACTGTCTGAATTACTGCATCGTCTTTTTTCTTATTTATGTCATCCATACCTTTATGTCGTAACACAAGTACTGCACCGACACCGGTAAGAGAAAGCAAAAATAAAACAACAACTATAATAACAAGAACACGCAAAAAAATTGAAGAAGATTTTTTATCATTGGCTGAATCAGCACTGTGATTTTTTGAACTACTATGGTGAGAAACTGTGCTTGTCTTATGTTCAGCAGAATGATTTCCGTGAGAATGACTGTGATGCTTCGATGAATGATGATGACTGTGCTTTGAACTACCGTAAGCTTTCATAAACTCGCTTACAACTTCTTCATTTGATAAATCGAATTTATCATTTCGTTTTTTCATCGCTAATCATCACCCCGCAAACGAGAAATCGTGAACTTCTGCTTCCAATACATGTACTCAAAACCAGTATCTTTGAATAATCATTCAATTCAACATCATTTCTGACGTTACGAATGAGACTGTCAGGATTTTTTACAATTTCCTGAAAACTCCTGACTTGATTCGGGTCGTTAAAATCGAATGAATTCATAATGTGACGATTATCAAACTTAAAAGCAGAAACAATTTTATAAGTTAAAATGTATTTCTCAGTATATACATAAAATTTATCATTCTCATTAAAAAATTTACTATCCTGAAAATTGTGAAGTGAGCCAAACATAGAATCATCAGGCATATTATGACCATACAACACTGTAACAGGATCATAAAAATCAAGACTGTTGCACGATTGAGAATAAACAGTTCCTGCAATTGAGTATTTTTTATCAAGTGTTTTTCTGTGATAAAAAAGATCATCAATCCTGCTTTGAACAATCGGATAATTAACTTTTGTATTAGGAACTTCAATCCAGGCATAAACCTCATCATTCTGTTCCTTAAGTGATTTAAAATCTATCGGGTTTTCAGGAAGGCTCTCATCACTAAACAACTGTTCATTTGTTATAGGGTCTTTAAACTCTTCATATGTTTTTCCAAGAGTATAATCACCATAAACAAAAAATATATAGTAACAGATAATACCAAGAAAACACAACAGAATTAATATTAACAGAATCAATACAGCGATTTTATTAATATTTTTTCTTTGATTTGCTTTGTTGTCCATAACACATACCTTTTCAAAAATAAAGGTCTTGGATTCAGAATGAAAACAAGACCTTCAAAATAAACAGATTAAATTATTTTGTTTTCACTGTACGTTTTTTATAAATGAAAACTACTGCAACAAGAGCTAAAACTGAAAATAAAACAGCAGTGGCAGCCTGTGTGCTGAATGAACCTGTATTGGGAGAAGAAGGGTTGTTATCAGGTTTAGCAGTAACCTGCTCACCTGTTGTTTCTTCTTCACCACCGATAGGTTTAAAGTGTGCCTGACCGACAATATCAGCGATATCTTCAAGGTCACCATGTGTTTTGTTATCAGCATCCGGAACGATTTCCACCTTAATTTCCGGATCATAGATTGTACCTTCAACGATTTCAAACTTACCATCGATTTCCCAATGGTCAAATATGTAACCATCTGCAGCAACTGCAGTAAGAACAACAATCTGACCTGCTTTGCCAACCGAGGGAGCAGCAGAAGCAACACCTGAGCCTACAACAGCAACATCAGTAGCTATAGTATAATATATGTCAGGAGTGGGGCTTACCTCAGCGAAAACTGAAATACCGCACATAAAGCAAACAACAACTGCAAGCAAAATTGATACAACTTTTTTCATTATTTACACCTCTGATAAAATTGAAAATTTACACTAAATTTATACACATAAATTCTATCATATTATTGGTAAAAAGTCAACAATTTAATATTTTTTTAGTTAGCTGCGTAGTCTATAACTTCTACCGTTTTCATAACAATTGGTTTGGTTGGTTTAGAAAAACTATTATCTGAAGCAGAAAATGCCATTTCAATTTCCAAGAAAGAATCAACAACTTCCATTCCTTCAACCACTTTGCCAAAAGCGGCATATTTACCATCAAGTGAAGATTTATAATTACCACTGTAACAAATAAAGAACTGACTACTTGCTGAATCAGGATCATTTGATCTTGCCATTGAAACCACACCTCTGTCATGAGAAAGCGTGTTCTGCGAAAAGCCGTTTTCTTTGAACTCCCCTTTGATTTCCTTATCGCTACCGCCTGTGCCGTCACCTGAAGGGTCACCACCCTGAGCCATAAAGTCCCCAATTACTCTATGGAATGTAAGACCATCATAAAAACCTGAATTTACAAGATTAAGGAAGTTTTCAACAGTTTCGGGAGCATATTCAGGATAAAGTTCAATAACGAAACTCTTACCGTTTTCCATAGTAACTTTTACAAATGAGTGCTCTGCAGGTTCCTGATTCTGTTTACCTGTACAACCGGCAAAAGCAAAAAGCATTGCTGAAACAAGACAAATTGAAATGAATTTAAATAAAACTGATTTTTTCATTATTTTACTCCTAAAATTTCTTTAATGTTACTTACACCTGTCAGTAAATTGAATTTAAGTGTTTTAGCGCCTGTACCATCATCAAATACAACTTCCATATCATCGTCAAGATTGACTCTTTCAGCAGAGATAATCTTAGCGTCGTTTTCTTTGAAGAACATTTTAAGAAGTTTAATTTCTTCATCGGAATAATCACCTGCATTATCGGATACAAAAAGGACATTACCCATAAGATTGTTTATAAATGCAAGAAGAAGTTTCTGTTCGAAGTTAAATTTAAGATTATTACTTCTAAGGAAGAAAACGTCAGGGTCATTACAAAAAACTCTACCATCAAGGTGACGTCTGAATATTGTGTTGTTTATTGCATTCTGTGCTGACGGAAGTTCGTTACAAACATTAAGAACATTTTCAATCTTGGGTCTGTAAGAAAGGCTTACGTCACAGCTAATACGGCACGCATCAACAATACCGAATGAGGGAAGAAGCGGTACACCACAACCGAGGAAAAGCTTATCTCCTACGCATTCGCGGAGGAATTCCATAGCTTCACACATAATCTGTCCTCTTGATTTGCCGTTTCTGGGGAATACACACTGGCTGTAAAGGAAGTCAAGCTTAACCATATCGTAACCCCATTCATTGAGGATAACATTAAAGTAATTTTTAATATAATTTCTGGCTTCTTCATTATAAATATCAAGTGTGTATGAACCATGCCATGCAAAAGTGCCGAGATGACGCTTATCTGTTCCGGGAACTTTAATAAACCAATCAGGATGTTCTGTTGCAACAACAGAATCTGTCTGGCAGCTGAAAGGAGCAATCCAGATACCGGCAAGGTAACCTTTTTCGTGAACCTTATCAGCAATATACTTCATTCCTTTTGGGAAATCTTTATCATTCTTGATGAGCCAGTCACCAACTTTTGTTTCGTAACCATCGTCAATCTGATAAATTGAAACATCATCTTTAGCTCGGTT
The DNA here is from genome assembly GCA_045632485.1 of Acutalibacteraceae bacterium. Taxonomy (GTDB): domain Bacteria; phylum Bacillota; class Clostridia; order Oscillospirales; family Acutalibacteraceae; genus SIG575. The sequence goes on along the minus strand of JAZQWT010000001.1, from coordinate 18,054 downwards.
GAGACCTTCAAGGTCTCGGATAATAATTTTTTCATCAATTTTCTGGAAATAATTATACCACGAAGTATAACCTGCAAGGTGTTTAAGTCTGGGAGCAGGAACTTTCATAGCCTCAAAATATTTATCAAATACTTCATCATATGTACCTGTAAAAGTTACAACATCAACAAGTTTGCATTCTGAATCAAGCACAAAACCTTCAACATCTTTAACAATTGAGAAGTCAGATGTGTTCATATCATATTTGAAGAGTGTGTAACCGCTTCTTTCAGAAAGTGAACCGAATAATTCAACTTTCTCGCCATTTCTGATGTAAGTATAGCCGTTACTGTGGAAATAACCTTTCTGCTTTTTATAACCGGCAAACATATAGTCGCCGCCTACCTGCGCAGCATTTCTTGACCAAGCACTGATATTGGTTATGGGGTTAGTTGATTTAAGAACTGATTCTTTCTGTACTTCCCATGAAGTAGACCATGACTGGTAACCGTTTACAAAAAAAACATCGCCTTTTTTATAAGGAATTTTAGTATCAAGTTTAAATTCAATAAGTTCAATTTCAGTTGAAGGAATAACAGACGCTGTTATTTTTCCATCTTCAACTGAAGTAGTGATTTTACAGTATGATGTCTCTTTTTCGTAGCTTGTATAAATTTTACCATTTGCTTTGTACTTTATAAAAGTTGAAAAATTGTACATATTTTCAGCTCCTTATATTATATTTAATTAATAATATCACATTCGCGTCTACTAATCAACACATAATATAAAAAAAGTAATACAAATTACAATATATTTACAGTATTAAATTTAACTTGAAAAAAAAGCACATGTATAGTATAATAACTAGGTATAAAGAGTTATAAGTGAGGAAAGATGTGTTTATGGGTAGCAAAGTTATTTTTGACAACGAAAAATACCTTAGTTTTCAGTCTGAAAACATCAAAAAACGAATAGACTACTTCGGTGGTAAACTTTATCTTGAATTTGGCGGTAAACTTTTCGATGATTACCACGCTTCACGTGTACTCCCCGGATTTGAACCTGACAGCAAAATCAGAATGCTTCAGACACTGAAAAACGAAGTAGAAATCGTTATCGTTATCAACGCTAATGACATCGAAAAGAAAAAGAGACGCGGCGATCTTGGCATAACATATGACGATGACACATTAAGACTCATTGATATTTTTAATGAACTTGAACTTTTCGTCGGCAGCGTTGTCGTAACTTGCTATACCGGTCAGCCTTCCGCTGATGCTTTTCTCAACAGACTCACTTCTTTAGGTATAAAAAACTATAAGCACTACCCTATCGAGGGTTATCCGACAGATGTCAATAAAATTGTAAGTGACGACGGATATGGTAAAAATGAATATATAGAAACAGAGCGCTCTCTTGTTGTTATCACTGCTCCCGGTCCCGGTAGCGGCAAAATGGCAACATGTCTGTCGCAGATTTATCACGACAATAAACGCGGTATCAAATCAGGCTATGCTAAATATGAAACATTCCCGATTTGGAATCTCCCTTTGAATCACCCTGTAAATCTTGCATATGAAGCTGCAACCGCTGATCTCAATGATGTTAATATGATTGACCCGTTCCATCTTGAAGCTTACGGCAAAACAAGCGTAAATTATAACAGAGACGTTGAAATTTTCCCCGTACTTTCAGAAATGTTTACACGTATTCAAGGCTTTTCGCCTTATAAATCACCCACAGATATGGGCGTAAACATGGCCGGTTTCTGCATTGTTGATGACGATGCTGTGTGCGATGCTTGTAAGATGGAAATCTTAAGAAGATATTATACTGCTCAGGCCGACTTTGCAAAAGGTAAAGGTAGTGCTGAGACCGTAAGAAAAATTGAACTTGTTATGAAAAGAGAAGGTATCAAACCGGAAATGTGTCCGGCAATTGATGCTTCAATAAAAAAAGCCGAAATAACAGGTGCGCCCGCAGGAGCAATGGTAATATCTGACAACAAAATCATTACCGGAAAAACATCCAACCTTCTTGGTGCATCATCCGCACTACTTCTTAATTCTCTTAAAGAACTTGCAGGTATAGACGAAAGTATAAATATTATCAGTCCCGAAGTTATTGAGCCGATTTGTAAATTAAAGACAACAAATCTTCATCATAGAAATCCCCGTTTACATTCAGATGAGGTTTTACTCGCTCTTTGTGTCAGCGCTGTTACTAATCCTGATGCACAAGCTGCACTCGACAAGCTTGATATGTTAAGAGGCTGTGATGCTCATTTTTCAGTAATTATATCTGAAGTAGATGAACGCACATATAAACGCCTCGGAATCAACGTTACTTGTGAACCGAGATATGAAAAAAGAAAATAACTTTTAACAAAGCAGTCGTCAGTGACGGCTGCTTTTAAATTATATAAAACAGCCGATTACTTTATTAAAAGTAATCGGCTGTTTAAATATTATTAATTATTTCTCTGAATTGTCAAGTCCTTTTGAAAGTTCTGCAAGGCGCTGTGAAATTTCAGTAATTGATTGTTCAAGTTGACCTGTAAGGCTCTTGAAATCACTTGAAACTGTATTAAGACAGTTTTTTGCTTTATCAATCTTATTTTTCGTTGAAATATTAAGAGATTCAGAAACTCTTTGTGCATTTCTAATGCAGGACTCAGAATAACGCAAAGAATCCATCATCAACTGATTTGCTTTTTCCTCTGCGCCCTCGATTCCGTTCAATTTTTCAGCTTTTTCTGCTAATTCAGCAATCTTATCATTGAGAGATTCGATTAATTTTTCTTTCTCTACAATTTCTTCTTCGAGAACTTTATTCTTCTCAAGAAGTTCAGAATTTTCGTCACGAAAATTTTCACTTTCCTGCCTGCATTTTGCGATTTCAGCATTAGCACCGTTAAGGCGTCTGATATTTTCAGCATTCACTTCGCAAATAGAAGCAATGTACTCCATAACTTCCCTCTTATCAAAACCGAATGCAGCAGTTCTGAAAATCACATTATCATGCATATCTTTCACACTCCAAAAAATTAATAATTAATTGTGCCGTTGAAAATCATTGAAACATTACCCGAAAGAAGAATTCCGTCATCAGTGTAGTTAACTATAAGTTCGCCACCCTTTGTTTTAACAGTGATATCTTCATTCTTTCCGCAAAGACCATTTGCAACTGCTGCTGCAACTGCTGCACAAGCACCTGTACCACTTGAAAGTGTAAGACCATAGTCAGACTTCCACACACGGAGTTTAAGTTCACGTTTATTTACAAACTGAACAAGCTCTGTATTAACACCTTTGGGGAACATTTCGTGGTTTTCAAGAGCAAAACCTACTTTAGCAAGGTCAAACACATCAACATTATCACAGAAAACAACACAGTGAGGACTGTTAAGTGAGAAACAATTGATTTTAAGGTCTCTGCCAGCACAATTGATATCAAAATCTTTGATTTCTTTATCGCTTTCAGCAGGAATTGATTCGGGTGCCCAATCCGGAAGACCCATATTAACTGTTACAGAACGAACTTCATCATTAAGTCTGTGAACTTTAACCTTTCTGACATCCTGTGAAGTTTCAATAGTAAATGATGATTTTTTAATCATCCCTCTATCATAGAGATATTTTGCAACGCAGTGGATACAGTTACCGTAAAGGTCTGATTCTTTACCATTTGAACCGAATACACGCATTTTTGCATCTGCTTTTGAAGAACCTTCTACGAGAACAAGACCGTTAGCACCGATACCGTAGTTTCTGTCTACAAGGCTGATTGTAAGAGACTCAGGGCAAGAAATATCATTCTTAAAGTTATTGAGAATGATAAAGTCATTACCGCAGCCCTGCATTTTATAGAAATCAAGAGGTTCTTTTTCAAGACGCATATTATTGATATCAACAAGTTCTGTATTATAAAGATTATAACGGCTTGCAATAGTGTCTACAAGTGCATTAGCTGTATCCATAGAAGTGATACATGTAATTGCAAGCTGTACTGCTCTGCGGTTGATACGGATATAGTCCTCAATTGTATTTTTCTTACCAACACCTGTATAAACAATATAGTCAAGTTTACCGTCCTCAAGAAGCTGCATAACTTCATCGTTCTCATCATCGTGAAGTTTCTTGACAACGTGAACTTTTATACCAAGCTGTTCAATAAGTTCAGCTGTTGACTTAGTAGCATAAATCTTAACACCAAAATCATTAAACTTTCTTGCAAGTTCCTGAACTTCAGGTTTATCATTATCGCTTACTGAAAGAAGCACACCACCGCTCTTCTTACTGTAATCATGAAGTCTGAAACCTGCACTTGTAAGTGCTTTATAAAGAGCTTCTTCAAGGTTTTCACCAAGACCAAGAACTTCACCGGTTGATTTCATTTCAGGACCGAGTGATGAGTTAACATCTGAAAGCTTTTCAAATGAGAACACCGGTGCTTTAACAGCGAAATAAGGAGGTGTTTTATAAAGTCCTGTACCATAACCCAAAGATTTAAGTGACTCGCCTACCATAATCTTTGTTGCGAGTTCAACCATTGGAACACCGGTAACTTTACTGATATAAGGAATTGTTCTTGAAGCTCTGGGGTTAACTTCAATAACATAAAGTTCATTTCTGTAAATAAGATACTGAATGTTAACAAGACCCTTTGTACCAAGTTCAAGAGTAAGCTTTTCTGAACAGTCAATAAGTGTTTCAAGCATTTTATCGTTAAGGTTGAATGGCGGATAAACTGCAATAGAGTCACCGCTATGAACGCCTGCACGTTCGATATGCTGCATAACACCGGGGATAAGAACATCCTTGCCGTCAGAAATAACGTCAACTTCAAGTTCAGCGCCCATCATATACTTATCAACGAGAACGGGATTTTCAATCTTCTGTTCAAGAATGATCTGCATATACTGTCTGATGTCATCAGGATTATAGCAAATCTGCATATTCTGACCACCGATAACATAAGAAGGTCTGAGAAGAACAGGATATTCAAGTTCTTCAGCAGCATTAAGTGCGTCTTCAGTGTTCATAATAGTTCTGCCCTGAGGACGTCTGATGCCGAATTTTTCGAGTAGTGCATCAAATTTTTCTCTGTCTTCTGCAATATCAATACCTTCAGCAGATGTACCAAGAATCTTAATACCCTGCTCATCAAGGAATTTTGTAAGTTTAATAGCAGTCTGTCCACCGAATGCAACAACAACACCGATGGGCTTTTCAACTTCAATGACATTCATAACGTCTTCTTCGGTAAGAGGCTCAAAGTAAAGTCTGTCAGCGGTATCGAAGTCAGTGGAAACTGTTTCAGGGTTATTATTGATAATAACAACTTCATAACCTAAATCTTTAAGTGACCACACGCAGTGAACTGATGAATAGTCGAACTCAATACCCTGACCGATTCTGATAGGACCTGAACCGAGAACCATAATTACATCCTTACCGCTTCTCTTGAACGCACGGCTTTCACAGTGATTATCAAAAGTTGAATAGAAGTAAGGTGTCTCTGCTTTAAATTCAGCAGCACAAGTGTCAACCATCTTATAAACAGCCTTCTTGCTTTCCATAATGTTAACACCTGAAATACGTTCAATAGCTGCATCAGTGTAACCGAGTTTCTTACCTTTCTCGTAATAATCGTCTGTAAGTTCGCCACTTTCGAGCATAAGTTCATAGTCAGCAAGGTTTTTCAGTTTATAAAGGAACCACTCGTCAATTCTTGTGATTTCATGGATTTTATCAATGCTGAAACCGTTTTTGAGGGCTTTGAAGATAGTGAACATTCTCATATCGTCCATATCATGAAGCTTTGCCTCAATATCAGTAACATCATCAAGACGTTTTGTGTTAAGCGTATCCATTGAAATTTCAGCACCACGAACAGCTTTCATGATAGCCATTTCAAATGAAGTACCGATTGACATAACTTCACCTGTGGCCTTCATCTGTGTGCCGAGAGTTCTGCTTGAATTTACAAATTTATCAAAAGGCCATTTGGGGAATTTAACAACAAGATAGTCAACAGTGGGTTCAAAACAAGCACATGTTTTCTTTGTGATGTCGTTCTGGATTTCATCAAGAGTATAACCAAGAGCGATTTTTGTTGTTACTTTAGCAATAGGATAACCTGTAGCCTTACTTGCAAGAGCAGATGAACGAGAAACACGGGGATTAACCTCGATAACTGCATATTCAAAAGACTCAGGATCCAAAGCAAACTGACAGTTACATCCGCCTTCAATACCGAGTTCAGTAATAATATCAAGAGATGCATTACGAAGCATATTATACTCTTTGCTTGAAAGAGTAACAGCAGGAGCAACAACGATACTGTCACCTGTATGAACGCCAACCGGGTCAACATTTTCCATACTGCAAACAGCAATGCAGTTACCTGCACTGTCACGCATTGTTTCAAATTCAACTTCTTTCCAGCCGTAGATGTATTTTTCAACAAGAATCTGTGAAATAGGAGACATCATAAGACCTGTGTTTGCAATAACTTCCAATTCTTCAGGAGTGTTACAAACACCGCCACCTGCACCACCAAGTGTAAAAGCAGGACGGATAATTACAGGATAACCGATTTCAGCTGCAATTTTTCTTGCACCTTCCATATTTGTTGTGATATCAGAAGGAATACAAGGCTGACCGATTTTAACCATTGTATCACGGAAAAGCTGACGGTCTTCAGCTTTATCAATTGCCTCAGCATTAGTACCGATAAGTTTAACACCCATCTTATCAAGATAGCCCTCTTTATTAAGCTGCATAGCAATTGTAAGACCTGTCTGTCCTCCAAGACCAGCAAGAAGGCTGTCAGGGCGTTCTTTTTCAATAATTCTCTTAATAGTTTCTGCATTAAGAGGTTCAAGATAAATCTCATCAGCAAGAGCTTTATCTGTCATAATTGTAGCAGGATTTGAGTTTACAAGAACAACGTCAAGACCTGCATCTTTAAGCACACGACAAGCCTGTGCACCGGCATAGTCAAATTCAGCAGCCTGTCCGATAACAATGGGACCTGAACCGATAACAAGTACTTTTTTGATATTTTCTTTAAGCGGCATCAGTCATTACCTCCCATCATTGCTGCAAAACGTTCAAAAATTCTATCCAAATCTCTGTCTCTGAGTCCAGCTTCAGGATGGAATTGAACAGAAAATGCATTTTTATCTTTATAATCAACACCCTCACAAGTGCCATCGTTTACGTTGACATAAGCAACTTCACCGCCACAGTTTTCAAGGCTTTCAGCTTTAACTGTATAGCCGTTATTCTGGCTTGTGATATATGTTTTACCTGTTTTAAGACTCTTTACAGGCTGATTGGAACCGCGGTGACCGAATTTAAGTTTTGTTGTTTCAGCACCGTTAGCAAGAGCAAGAACAAGATGACCGAGGCCAAGACCGAAAACAGGAAGTTTACCTACAAGTTTCGCAACTTCTTTAATTGAATCAGAATTATCTGCCGGATTGCCCGGGCCGTCTGAAAGAACAATTCCCTGAGGATTAGTAGCAAGAATTTCTTCAGCAGTTGCAGAAGCAGGGATTGAGGTAACTTTCATACCAAGATTGAGTAAATCAGCAACAGCATTCTTATCATACCCAAAGTTAACAACAGTCACTGAAGCACCTGTGTTGTCTTCGCCGTAAATTTTTGTTACACCATCTGAAACAGCCTCAACTGCTTTTTCAATTTTATAGTTCTTAATTTCATCATAATCGATGTCATCAAGGTTATAAACAATCTTAGCATTCATAACACCGTTTTCACGGATAATCTGAGTAATTTCACGAGTATCAACATCATAAACACCGATTATGCCCTGCTTTTTAAGGTATTCATCAAGTGTTTCTTCGCATCTGAAGTTCGAAGGATTTTCACACCATTCTCTTGCGATATAAGCCTTTGCCCAAACTTTGTCACTTTCACGTTGTTCACTTATATAGCCATAATTTCCGATAAGCGGAAATGTTTGTAAAATTATCTGGCCGTAGTAGCGTGGGTCTGTGAGTGCTGCAACATAGCCAACCACGCTTGTTGTGAAAACAAGTTCGCCCAGAGTTTCTCCCTCTGCACCGAATGCCTTGCCTTCAAAGATGTGCCCGTCTTCAAGGACGATGTAAACCTTTTTCATAGACATACTTCCCATATATAGATTTTTGCTCAAGGCAAATAAAAAGACCGATTTGTAAAAAATCAGCCAATACTTAACAAATAATATATTGGCTACAAAATAAAAAAATTATAGCCGATTGTAAATAAAAGTTTTATATGTTTTTTGAAATAAAAATGCCAATGCAATGTCAAAAGAACAGGAAATACAATACTTTTCAGATTTGAGCGTATTACCCATACCTATCTGCATCACATTAAACACCTACTTCTCAATAATTTAAATCATATAATTATACCATAAATCAGAAAAAAGTCAATATATAAAATCAATTATACATATCAATTTTTAAAAATAGTCTCCCTTTTTTTGAGGTTCCTGCAATTTCTTTTATAACAGCTTTACCTTTTGTTCTGAAAACTATTTTATCTCCGGCATTTACTTTCTTATCACACTTCGAAATCTGAAGTGAATTTACAAAAACAACACCTGATAAAATTGCATCTGCACTGTCAGAACGTGAAAGCTTATAGCAAGCTGAAATTACATTATCAAGCCTCATTGACGAAACATTAATTGTTATCTCCTTTGCAGAGGAAACAGAAGATTCAATTTCGTTAAAACTTATTTCAGAAGCACGTAAAGTTGCACGTCCTGCAGATTTAAGCTCAGATATTACAAACGATGCCATAGATTTAAGCAATATAATATCTGCACCTGTTTCAGTAACGATTATATCCCCTATTGTTTCACGCTTGATACCAAGGCCCATAAGTGCGCCCAGATAGTCACGATGTCCCGCTCGTGAAAAAGAATCCTTAACTAAACGGATAACTGTTAATGGATTATCATCTGGATTACGAAGAAAATATTCATTCAGATCTTCATCAAAATAATAAGGAACAAAGACAGCAACCAAACGCTCGGCGGTATCGAATCCGCCGTAAAGTATTATTTTAGCATCCTGAATCCGAGAGAACTCTGACAATACCAGAGACTGTTGTCTTACATCGAGAAAAGACGTTGACGTTATGACATAGTCATTTATACATTTTGCCATTCTATCGTGAGCAAAAGAGAGTAAAAAGTTATCTTCTGTCATATTATCTCCTTGTCAAATATGATACCATAAAAGAAGTTTTTAATCAATGTTTTTAAACAAAAATCATATTATCGTTTTATACAAAAAATGCGACAGATTTTTGACTTACAGTCGTCAATCACCTTTGTTGATATTCTCAAGAATATCAATCACATCAAGAAGTGATTCTTTGATTGCGAAAGTTTTCTCACGCATTTCATCGTCAGGCTGTACCATATCAGGAATCATAACAGCTTTCATGCCTGCAGAATATATAGCACGAACGCCGTTATAACTGTCTTCAAGTCCGATAGCATCAGCAGGATCAACACCTACTTCAGAACAGGCCTTCAGATAAATATCAGGCTCAGGCTTACCTTTTTCTGTCATATCACCTGTTATAATCGCATCGAAATAATCAAAAACGCCTGCATCCTTAATATGCTCAATCGCAGGTTCATATATTGTCGATGTTGCGACAGCAGTTTTAATATTATTATTTTTAAGGTATTCAAGAAGTTCAACAAGACCTTTTTTGTGAGGAACACCTTCATCTTTAAGTGTCTGACCTGTAATTTCAATTTCTCTTTTAACAAAAAGGTCATACGGAAACTCTTCGCCTAAAACTTCTGCAAAATATTTTCTCTTGAAGTTATGATTAGTTCCAAAGCAAGTATAAATAAGATTATAAAGTTTCGGATAACCTAACTCCTCGGAAAGTTTATTCCAGGTTCTGATGCCGATTTTTTCAGTATCGAACATCAGACCATCCATATCAAAAATAACAGCTTTTATCATAGTATCACTCCGTTATTTATCCGCGTTTGCCTTTTCTTCAAGATATTCATCATAAGTCTGTTTCTTATCATAGAAGCCATCTTCATCAATTTTTATAATTCTGTCAGCAACTGTCTGAACAAGCTGATGGTCGTGCGAAGTGAAAAGAAGCGCTCCGGGGAATTTAGCAAGACCATCGTTGAGTGCAGCAATTGATTCAAGGTCAAGGTGGTTAGTTGGTTCATCGAGAATAAGAACATTAGCACCTGAAAGCATCATTTTACAAAGCATACAACGCACTCTTTCGCCACCTGAAAGAACACTTGCTTTCTTTGTTGCTTCTTCGCCTGAGAACATCATTCTGCCGAGCCAACCTCTGACATCAGTTTCAAAAACAAGGTCAGAATATCTTCTAATCCAGTCAAGAAGATTATCTTCGCAACCATCGAAATATTCAGAGTTATCGCTGGGGAAATAAGACTGTGATGTTGTAACTCCCCATTTGAATGTACCTTCATCAGGCTCCATTTCACCTGCAAGAATTTTGAACAAAGTTGTTTTAGCAACAGCATCTGTGCCGATAAATGCAACTTTTTCATTAGGCGTGATAACAAAGCTTACATTATCAAGAACTTTTCTGTCACCGATAGTTTTAGAAATATTTGAAACTGTAAGCACTTCATTGCCGATTTCTCTGTCAGGCTTGAAAGCAACATACGGAAAACGACGTGATGAAACAGGAATTTCTTCAAGAACAAGGTTTTCAAGTAACTTTTTACGGCTTGTTGCCTGCTTTGATTTAGAAGCATTAGCACTGAATCGTGCAACGAATTCCTGAAGTTCCTTCATCTTTGCTTCTGTTTTCTTATTCTGTTCTCTCATCTGACGCTGTGCAAGCTGTGTATAGTCATACCAGAAATCATAGTTACCTACGTACATTGTGATTTTACCGTAGTCAACATCAACAGTATGTGTGCATATTTTATTAAGGAAATGTCTGTCATGGCTTACAACGATAACAACACTTTCAAGTTCCATAAGGAAATCTTCAAGCCAACGTATAGCATCAATATCAAGATGGTTTGTAGGCTCGTCCATAAGAAGAATATCAGGGTTGCCGAAAAGAGCCTGAGCAAGAAGAACCTTAACTTTGATATCGTTATCAAGTTCTGCCATTTTCATATAGTGATATTCATTTGTAACGCCAAGACCGTTAAGGAGAATTTCAGCGTCACTTTCAGCACTCCAACCGTCCATTTCAGCAAATTCTTCTTCGAGTTCACTGATTCTGATACCGTCTTCTTCAGTGAAATCTTCTTTAGCGTAAAGTTCTTCTTTTGCATCCATAATATCGCAAAGTTTTTTATTACCGAGAAGAACAGTTCTGATTACGTCACATTCGTCAAATTCAAAGTGGTCCTGCTTTAAAACAGACATTCTTTCACCGGGAGTGATAATAACTTCACCTTTATTAGGTTCAATTTCTCCGGAAAGAATTTTAAGGAATGTTGATTTACCCGCACCATTGGCACCGATTATGCCATAGCAATTCCCCTGTGAAAAATTAAGGGAGACATGTTCAAATAATGTTCTTCCGCCGTATTGTAATCCGATGTTTGATGTACTTAACATTTCATTTCTCCTAATCAGTTAACTTTTATAATATTTTACTATATTGTTGAATTTAAGTCAACGTAACTCATTGACAGTAAATTGAAATAATGTTATTCTAAATTATACCAATTAAACAAACAAGGAGCTTTTTATGACAAATCTTCTTCTCAGACTTTTTATCAAGGACTATAAAAATACACAAAATAATCTCGTGCGTGAAAAATACGGTGTGTTAGGCGGAACTGTAGGAATCGTACTCAATCTTATACTTGCAGCAGCAAAATTAATTATCGGTACTTTTTCAGGCAGTATTTCAATCACTGCTGATGCTATAAATAATTTTTCAGACGCAGGCTCATCAATCATCACTTTAATCGGCTTTAAAATGTCTAATAAACCTGCTGACACTACTCATCCTTTCGGTCACGGTAGAATTGAATATATTTCAGGGCTTATAGTTGCATTCATTGTGCTTTTATTCGGCTTTGATCTTATCAAAACTTCTGTTGAAAGAATAATCAACCCAACTGATATTACATACAGTATCTGGGTAATAGTTGTTCTCGTTTTATCAATTTTAGGAAAAATCTGGTTAGGTCTTTTTAACAGAAAACTCGGTAAAGCAATCAATTCAGCAGCAATGACAGCAGTTTTTACCGACTGTGTCAGTGACTGTGGTGCAACTGCTGTTACAATTATTTCAATGCTCCTCTCACATTATGCCGGACTCAATGTAGATGGTATTCTCGGTATAGTTGTTGCAATTATTATATTGATTGCGGGTATAAACATTGTTAAAGACACAATCAATCCTCTTCTTGGTCAACCGCCTGAAAAAGAACTTGTTGATGCAATTGAAAAACTTATTATGTCCTATGACAAAGTTGTAGGTATTCACGATTTAATAATCCACAATTATGGGTCAGCAAAAACCTTCGGCAGTGTTCATGTTGAAGTACCGGCAAATGAAAATGTTCTTGTTATTCACGAAATCATGGATGACATAGAGGTTGCCGTAAAAAAAGAATTCGGCATTGAAATCGTAGCACACACAGACCCGATTGAAACTGATAACGAAGTTGTTAATCAGAACAAAAACGAACTTATTAAAACAATCAGGGATATCGATAAAAATCTTTCAATTCATGATTTCAGACTTGTTTCAGGTCCAAATCATACAAACCTCATTTTTGATGTTGTTCTACCTTATGAATCAAAGATGACAGAAAAGGAAATCACAGATGTGATAAAATCCAAAGTTAAAGAAACCAAACCGAATTTTAACTGTGTAATTACCGTAGACAGGAATTATTCAAACCATTAAAATCAACAAATTGATAACTTTTGTAGCATTCTACAAAAGTTGTCAATTTTTTTATTGATTTTTTTTCATTATTTTTGCTTTTATCTCTTTTCAAAACGAAAAAAAAATAGTACAATATATGTACGGGTTTGTCCAAAATTCGACTAAATGATGTGGAGGAAAATACAATGCCGGATTTGAACGAAAAATTTGAAACTATCCCTGTAGGCCAGCTTGGCATTATTGCTTTGCCCGGTTGTGAAGAACTTGCTGCAAAGATTGACAAATATCTTGTAAGCTGGAGACACGAACGCGACAGTGAGCACAAAACAACAATTGCTTTTGCAGGCTATCAGAGAGAATCTTATTTACTTAATATGCACTTCCCCCGTTTCGGCACAGGTGAAGGCAAAGCAACTATCAGCGGAACTGTCAGAGGTTTTGACATTTTCATCGTTTGCGATATGTTCAACCACGGCTTGAGCTATAAAATTTATGGTAAGCCTCATTATATGAGCCCTGATGAACACTACGCTAACCTTAAAAGAGCAATTAGCGCTATTGCAGGTAAGGCAAGAAGAATTACAGTTATTATGCCTATGCTTTATGAAGGCAGACAGCACAAGCGTTCTTCAAGAGAATCACTCGACTGTGCAAATGCACTTCAGGAACTCTGCAATTATATGGGCGTTGATAACATCATCACATTTGATGCTCATGACCCAAGAGTACAGAATGCTATTCCTCTTAATGGTTTTGAAAATGTACAACCCACATATCAGATGATTAAGGCTATCGTTAAAAACGTACCCGATATCAACATTGACAAAGACCACCTTATGGTTATTTCACCTGACGAAGGCGGTATGGGCAGATGTATTTACTACTCAACTGTTCTCGGCGTTGACCTTGGTATGTTCTATAAGAGACGTGACTATTCTGTTGTTGTTAACGGCAGAAACCCCATTGTTGCTCATCAGTTCCTTGGTGACAATGTAGAAGGCAAGGATGTTATTATCGTTGACGATATGATTTCTTCAGGCGAATCAATGATTGAAGTTGCTAAAAAACTCAAAGCACTCAAAGCTAACAGAATCTTTGTATGCTCAAGTTTCGGTCTCTTCTGCGAAGGTCTCGATTCATTTGACAAAGCATATGAAGAAGGTATGATTACAAAAGTATTCACTACTAACCTTATTTACAGAACTCCTGAGCTTCTCGAAAGAGATTGGTACTGTGAAGTTGATTTATCAAAATATATTTCTTATATAGTTGATACTCTCAACCACGATATGTCTGTAAGCAAACTTCTTAATCCCGCTGACAGAATCTATAAACTTCTTACAAGCAAAGGCTTCAATGTGCCTGACCATTCACAGAAATAAGTTTGATTTTTTAAGACCTGGTTTTCTTCGGAAAACCAGGTCATTATTATTTTTTGTAATGATTGAAATATTTTGTATTATATGTTATACTATAGAAAAATTTGAAGGAGGCGGATATTTTGGAAATTTCTGCAGCAGCACAATGGATTAATTCAACTTTTGCAACATTTGACTATGCAATTATGGAATTTTTCCACAATCTGAACATCGGACCCGCAAGTGGATTTTTTGACTTCTTTATGGGTTATTTCACAAAGCTTGGTGACGATGGCATCTTCTTAATTGTACTTTCTTTATTCCTGATGGTATTTAAGAAAACAAGAAAAGTCGGCGCAGCAATGCTTGGCGCTATTATAATCGGTGCGTTGTTCACAAATATCACAATCAAACCTATTATAGCTCGACCCAGACCATATCATGATGAATTAAGTATTTTCCATCAATGGTGGATAGATGCCGGTTCACACGTAGAAAGCGAATTCTCTTTCCCATCTGGTCACACAACATCTGCTATGGCAGCTATGACCGGCCTTTTCTTTACAACAAACAAAAAAATCAGCTGGACTGCTTTCTTGTTTGCAATTGTAATGGGCATCACAAGAATTTATCTTTGTGTACATTTTCCGTCAGACGTTTTAGGCGGTCTTTTAATCGGTTTTATCGCCGGTTTACTTGCAGCTATCATTGTGAATGTATGCTACAAGAGTAAAGTCAAATTATTCAGATGGATTTTTGATCTGGATTTGTTCAAAAAGAAAAAAGCATAAGATAAAACCCCTATCACACAGATAGGGGTTTTTATTAATATATCTTATCAAGAATTTCAATTACATTTGCTATTGCACCGTTGTTATTGGATCTCACAATGTAGTCAGCAGACTTTAACACATCTTTATTACCGTTTTCTGGAACAAAACCTTTTGATGCAGCAACAATCATTTCCATATCATTAAGTCCGTCACCGACAGCATATGCATCTTTCGGATTAACACCCAGAAAATCAGCCATTTTCAGAAGTCCGCTGCCTTTGTCAACACCTTTACCGAGAATTTCAATAAACTCACCTGTTGTTTTAATATAAGAAATTTCAGGAGTATTTTCATCCATAAATTTGTGCACTTTACGAGGGTCAGTATTTCCGCAGGCAAGCATAACTTTTGCCCAAGGTAGTTTTGCTTCATCAGGAGTTTTCACAACTTTATATTCAATCCCCTGGCTTGAAAAATGGCGATGTGAAGTGTCTGTCAGATTAATTGCATATGTCTCATTGAAGGGATACATTTCAACAGCGATATCAGGAAATGCATTAAGAATTTTTTTGATCGCATCCCTGCCCTCCTCTGCAAGACCATCACAAAAAATTATTTTTTCTTTTTCATAATCATAAGCCATTGCACCATTTGCAAGAAGTACCGGTGCATTTATATACCTACTGCTATAGTGGTGAAAGCCTTGATATGTTCTTCCTGTTGAAACTGAAAAATGACCTCCGTGTGATGTGAAATATGAAATCATTTCAATATTATCTTCAGTAATTACACCTTTATCATTAGCAAAAGTTCCGTCAAAATCAGTAAGTATAAGCACATTATCAAATTTATTCATCAGATTTCTCACTTTCAAGATATGCTTCTAATCTGTAAATCGGAAAACCCATTTCAGAAAAACGTTTTTCATATTCAGTAACAATATTACCTTCAAAATCACTCTTATGTAAATCAAGAGAAATATTCTTCATCTTGTAACCGACAAACGAAAACTCTTCAAGAGAATATTCAAAAAAGTGCATATTATCTGTTTTCTGATGAATTTCAGCACCATCAGCAAGAATGCCTGAATAAATCTTAAGAAATTTTCTATTCGTAAGTCTGTGGTTCTTATATTTATTTTTAGGATAAGGGCATGAAAAATTGAGATAAATTTTTGAAATCGATTTAGGTTCAATATATTTTTCAAGATACTCTGCTGAACATTTAAGAAAACGCACATTCTTAAGATTGTTTTTCTTTGCCGTTTCACATGCCGAAACAATAACATTGCCGATTTTTTCAACTGCGAGGAAATTCACATCCGGGTTCTGTCTTGCTTTTTCATTAACAAAAGCACCTTTACCACAACCGATTTCCAGTTCTACAGCATTATCATTACCGAAAAGTTCTTTAAAATCGAAATACTCCTTTTTCTCAATTGACGTTTCAAAGTTAAGATCATCTGTCATTGCCTTTATAAAATATTCTCCGCAAGCCTCAAGACGTTCATCAAGATGTTTTTTCTTTCTCATTCTCATACAGGAACACTCCAAATAAAATTATTCACTTGATTATACAACAGAATTTAAAAAATATCAATAAAAAACACGATACAAAGTACCGTGTTTTTTGAAATTAAAGATCAAGTTTTAAATCATTTTCTTTTATCCAACCAAATTTTCTTAAAGGCAATGCAATAAGTGGTGTTATTATTGCGGGAATAACAATAGAAATCGCTACAAGTCCTACCCAATCCATAGCTGTTATTGCATCTTTTGCACCTGAAGCAATATCATTAAGCCAACCGGTGTAAACACCAATCTGACCAACCAAACCGCAAGTACCCATACCTGAAGAAATAGCAGCACCATTCATTTCAAGTTTAAACACACATGTTGCAATAGGTCCACAAATTGCAGAAGATATAATCGGTGGAATCCATATCTTAGGATTTTTAACAATATTACCCATCTGCAACATACTTGTACCAATGCCTTGCGCAAGTAATCCGCCCATCTTATTTTCTTTATAACTCATCACAGCAAAACCAACCATCTGTGCACAACAGCCGGCAAGAGCTGCACCGCCGGCAAGACCTGTAAGACTTAAAGCAGCACATATAGCAGCGCTACTTATCGGAAGTGTAAGAGCAATACCAACAATTACAGCAATAACTATACCCATTATAAATGGTTTCTGATTTGTAGCCCACATAATCGCTTCGCCAACAGCACTTGCAGCCTTTCCGATATAAGGTGCACATAATATTGACAATAATACACCACTGCCTATTGTTACAAGAGGTGTTACTATAATATCAATCTTTGTTTCTTTACTCACTATTTTACCAAGTTCCGACGCAACAATTGCTACAAATAAAACAGCAAGAGGTCCACCTGCACCACCGCAGTCATTTGCAGCAAAGCCAACAGCAGCAAGAGAGAACAAAACAAGAGGCGGACAATGAAGTGCATAGCCTATTGCAATAGCCATCGCAGGACCTGAGACACTTTTTGCGAAATCACCAATTTTCACTAAAATATCCAAGTCAAACTGACTTCCGGCAGTGCCGATTATTGTACCTATAAGTAACGACGCAAACAAACCTTGCGCCATAGCACCGAGAGCATCAATACCGTAACGTTTTGCAGAAAAAACAATGTCTTTGCGCTCAAGAAAAGCCTTGAATCCTTTAGTTTTTTTGTTTCCCATAAAAGTTCGCCACCTTTATAAATTTGTAATATTTTAGCACAATAAAACAGTTTTTTCAATGAAAACAGATAAAAAATAAAAGATTATAAAAAATCCCCCCAACTGCTTTCACAGTGGGGGAATTTTTATGCTTGATGCACAATTTCGTTAAATTTTTATCGTTGTTGAATTGTTGCACTCAAGGCACCAACTTCTTCAACAAGTTCAACGTCAAGTTCATCAACAACTCCATCTCTGTTAGCATCAGCAGCAAGACTATATGCATTAACAGAAGTGTCATCTGACCAGATAATCATCCAGATAAACAATGAATCCTGA